>JACZUR010000237.1 GCA_022573095.1 Gemmatimonadota bacterium
GATCTCCTCACGCTTCCAGTTAACTATCTGATCAGCTAAACCATCCGCGATACATCGAGTCATTACTTCCGCCAGTAGCGGCGATGCCATCCAGACCGTAGTGCAAATTGCACCGGCGAGTCGGCCAATAGCCTCTGGCGGCGCGACAATATAGCCGACGCGTAGGCCGGGAACGATTGCCTTGGCGGCGGAAGTGATATAGAAACTTCGGGTAGGGGCGTATGCCGAAAGCGGAGTCTCGTCGACGAGGTATCCGTACGAGTCGTCTTCGACGATCAACACATCGAATCGCTGTGCTATCGACGCGATCTCCTTGCGACGCTCTGCGCTCATCACGGTAGCCGTTGGATTCTGAATGGAGGGCATGCAGTAGAGCGCTGTTACGTCATCTGCTCGACAGGCCTTTTCGAACGCGTCGGGACGCAATCCCTGGTCATCTGCAGCCACTCCCTTGAGGCCGAAGTGATAGTGATTTGCGAGCGACTTCATCCCTGAGTAGGTGAACTCTGCGGTGAGAACCAAGTCACCCGGGTCACAGATCGTCCCAAGGGTGACCGACATAGCGTGCTGGGCGCCGCATGTGACGACGACCCTGTCAGCTCTGGCCTCGAGCCCCGTTCGGGAAATCCACTCGGCTCCGGCTCGGCGATGCCGCTCTTCTCCAGCGCTTGGCACGTAGTTCAGGTTCCTCTCGCCACCGGGGCCTAATGCTACAGCCGATACCACTTCCGCAACTCTGCGCGCGTGGGTGCGGGGAAAGATCGAGTTCACCGTAAGGTCGACGAGGTCGGGTTCGCCGAGCTCGGAGTCAGGGAGACCGGGTACAGCCAAACCCCGCTGTACAAATGTGCCTCTCCCCACCTCTCCGCTTACCAGCCCCCGGCGCTCCGCCTCGCCGTACCCGCGTGTTACCGTGGTGAGTGCCACGCCGAGACGGGAAGCGAGTTCCCGCTGAGTCGGAAGCGGCTCACCGGGAAGCAGTTTGCCGCTATCTACATCCTCGGCTATTGCTGCCGCGATCGCCTGATACAGGGGCCCGCCGCGTCCGGTGAGGTTAGGTGTCCATATTGTCATGCATGCAATAATAACAGTTGACTGCATAATATTCAAGATTATTCTCCATTGCAACCATAATAATGCTGTGATTGCATGCATATAACATAAGTACCGTCGTAGGAGGTTGTATGGCCGGACAGCGCGAAGAAATTGAAGCTACTCTCGATCCGTCGGACTGGGGTGAGATACGCCAACTAGGTCATCGGGTTGTCGACGATGTGTCGGATTATCTCCAAACGCTTAGGGATCTGCCCGTTTGGCGTCCGATTCCTGAGGAGGTGCGCCGACAGTTCAAATCGTCGGTTCCCAGGAAACCAGAGGGCGCCGCGAAGGCGTACGAAGATTTCCGAAGCCACGTACTGCCTTACCCGCTGGGAAATCACCATCCCCGTTTCTGGGGCTGGGTAAACGGAACCGGTATTCCTATTGCCGCCCTCGCTGAAATGCTCGCGGCGACAATCAACAACAACACATGGGGTGGAGAGACGTCGCCGATACTGGTCGAACGCCAGGTCCTCGAGTGGCTGAAGGAGTTGTTAGGGTTCCCCCAGGAGGCGAGTGGTCTCCTGGTCAGCGGTGGTTCAATGGCCAATCTCGTCGGTCTCGCCGTGGCGGTAGACGCGAAAGCTGGGTTCGATGTTGCGGAGGAGGGTCTGTCCGCGGCACCCAAGCGCCTTGTCTTATATGCATCCGAAGAAGTGCATAGCTCTGTTGACAAAGCTGTCAGGCTAATGGGGCTTGGTTTTTCGGCACTTCGTAAGATTCCTGTCGACGATGAGTTTAGAATAGATATCTCGCAGTTGGAGAGGGCTATCGCGAGTGACCGCGCCGACGGACTGCATCCGTTTTGTGTGGTCGGTACGGCTGGTACGGTTAATACGGGTGCGACCGATCCGCTAAATCAGTTGGCTGACATAGCACAGCGGGAGGGAATGTGGTTTCATGTCGACGGTGCGTTTGGGGCTCTGTCGGCGCTGTCACCGGCGTTGAAGCAACTTACCTCAGGGATGGAGCGAGCGGATTCTCTCGGCTTTGATCTCCACAAGTGGATGTATCTCCCGTCGGAGGCAGCATGCACTCTCGTGCGTGATTCAGAAGCGCACCGCCGCGCCTTCTCGACGCATGCACCTTATCTCTCCAAGCAGGAGGGTGGGGTGACTGGAACGGAGAATCCGTTCAACCAGTACGGTATCCAGCTAACCAGGAGCTTCAAGGCGCTCAAAGTGTGGATGTCGATCAAAGAATATGGCAGCGATAAATTCGCGGAGATAATCGAGCAGAATGTGGAGCAGGCGCGTTATCTGGCC
Source organism: Gemmatimonadota bacterium (assembly GCA_022573095.1). Taxonomy (GTDB): domain Bacteria; phylum Gemmatimonadota; class Gemmatimonadetes; order Gemmatimonadales; family GWC2-71-9; genus B16T1B5. Next base: position 2,364 of record JACZUR010000237.1, read on the forward strand.
GGACTGATTGAGGAATCGAGTCATATAGAGCTTCTGGCACCCGTGCCGCTCAACCTAGTCAATTTTCGGTTCGTGGCTCCCGGAATGTCGGAGGAGTTACTGGACACACTGAACCAAACGCTGCTTGTGCGGTTGCAACAAAGCGGTGTAGCCGTTCCCTCTCAGAGATTAATCAAGGGACGGTTCGCTCTTTGTGTTGCCAACACAAACCACAGAACCCGCAGAGAGGATTTCGATGTCCTGGTAAGAGAGGTGGAGAAGATCGGTCTCGAACTTTTGGGGGAAAGCGAGACAAATCCTTCAATAACCGAGAGTGCAACTAAACCAAGAAGTACGTGGGAGGCTCCCGGTAGAGGTGTGATTGGTGTGAAGGGACTCATGTAGAGGAGGCCCTTGCCGATGAAGAACGAGCAGTTGAGCCCGCGGTGTTTTGATCCCCAGCCCGTTACCCTACGGGGGCGATACGTACGCGTGGAACCTCTTTCGATGGCGCATGCGCCGGACCTGCACACCGTAGCCGGAGAAGAATCAATCTGGCGCTACCTGCCCACTCCCACTCCCACGAGTCTCGACGGTGTCCGGGCTTGGATAGAGGCCGCAATCGACGCTTCCCGTGAACTAGGAGATATCCCCTTTGCGACCATCTATCTCCCTGAAGACAGGGCGGTTGGTTCGACTCGCTTTCTGGAGATCAGCAGAGAAGATAGATCGCTGGAGATCGGGTGGACATGGGTTGGAGTGGATTATCAGCGAACGGCCGTCAATACGGAATGTAAGTATCTGTTGTTGAAGCACGCCTTCGAGGACCTGGATGCGGTTCGCGTGCAGTTCAAGACAGATTCTCGTAACGAAAGCTCTCAGCGCGCCATTGAACGGATTGGTGGAGTGCGCGAAGGTGTGCTCAGAAAACACAGACAGCTCTGGAACGGCGTCGGGCGGGATTCTGTCTACTACAGCATCAGCGATGATGAGTGGCCGGACGTCAGACAACAACTAGAAGAGTTTCTCGAACGCCGCCGCCGCCGGCGGTCGGGCGCCCCAGCACCGTCTCCGGTGGCGAATTCATGACGCGCTCGCGTACTCTGT
>JACZUR010000238.1 GCA_022573095.1 Gemmatimonadota bacterium
AGTACCGAGGTAGTGCGCTATGTCTGGGAAGCAGGTAGGTTCGAACCCAGTGGTCCGCCGGAGATAGTGCTGCAAGACCTCCCGGCCCGAGGCGGGCACCGAAGCAAGAGCCTAGCCTTTGGGCCGGATGGTTCGCTCTACATAAACATCGGCTCGCGCTCCAACTCCTGTCAGGTAGCCGATCGGCGGAGCGGATCCCCTGGAATGGACCCGTGCCAGGAACTTCGTAACTGGGCCGGTATCTGGAAGTTCGACCCTGGCAGCGCCCCCCAGTCACAGGAAGACGGCGAACGCTTTGCCACGGGTCTACGCAACACCGTTGCACTGGCGATTCGGCCGCAGGACGGCCTGCTATATGGGGTGGTCCACGGCAGAGATCAACTGGGTCAAAACTGGGGTAATCTCTACACCACTGAACAGAGCGCAGAGAATCCGGCCGAGGAGTTCGTGCGCATCGCAGAGGGATCTAACTTTGGGTGGCCTTACTGTTATTACGATCCTGAAACGGAGGTCAAAGTGCTGGCACCCGAGTACGGAGGTGACAGAGAAATCGTAGGCCGCTGTGCCGATTTCGAAGATCCACTGATCGGGTTTCCCGCCCACTGGGCTCCCAACGGGTTGTTGTTCTACTCCGGTGCGATGTTTCCCAGCCGGTACCGAGGTGGTGCTTTCGTTGCGTTTCATGGGTCCTGGAATCGTGCTCCCCTACCGCAACAGGGTTTCTTGATCGCCTTCGCTCCGTTTGAGGGAGAGCAACCCACTGGCGAGTTCGAGAACTTTGCGGACGGATTTCGGGGCGTTGACGGCGTTGTCCACCGACCGGTGGGTCTTGCCGAAGGACCGGATGGTTCGCTGTTTGTGACGGATGACCGTGCTGGTAGGATATATCGAATTATGTATGTCGGTGAATAGGGTTTTGTGAACGGGAACCGTTTGAGGGCGAGAGCGCGCTAACTAAGTTATGGACCCTCTAATCAGATTCTTTCGGTCGCCCTTCACGCGGCTGACTCTCTACTATCTCTTCCTAAGTGTCGCGGCCTACGCTTTGCTGTCGAGGTTCGAGGTGCTTAGAGGCGCATTCTCCCTCGAGCGCCTCAACGCCCCCGGTGGAGGATTCGGTAGCGACCTTACCTCGGTGAGTGAAGCTGCGTTGGATCCGGTGGGGTCGGCGGTGACGGCCGTCTTTGCTATCGTGGGTGGCCTTACCTTATTGGCTCCGGTCGCGTGGGTTTACATGATCACCAAACAGCGGGAGGGCTACGATGTTTCGGTGGTTCACACCGTTATCATACTTCCCGTCGCTGTAACAGGCCTTGTGATAGTCGTACATAACAATATTGCGTTGGCCTTCAGTCTTGCGGGAATAGTCGCCGCCGTCCGATTCCGCAACACTCTCAAGGACACCAGGGACGCCGTTTATATATTCCTGGCGATCGGCACTGCGCTGGCGGCGGGAGTACAAGCGCTTGGTATAGCCGCTGTCACCTCTCTCATGTTCAACTACGTGGTGCTGTTCATGTGGCACTTGAGGATCGGAAACATATACGCCGACCAGCGCGGCAGAACTCCGAAGATGCGCCTGGGCGATGTGCTGGCTGGCGCGGGTTCGGAAGGCGCGGGCACCGGAAGTCTGACTATCGGAGATCCGGAATTGCTTGCAGCGCTTACCCCCGACGACCTGAGTGAACTGGCGGAGAGAAAGTCGAGATTTCATGAGAGAGTGAGCGGCTCGCTCAAATCTCGAAAGTACAACGGTGTCTTGATCGTTCATGCCGCTGCTGATGAGGACACGCTTGCGGAAGTTGAAGGCGTGTTGGGGGATTACACGAAGTCTTTTGAGTTGACCGAGGTCTCGAGCGGCTCAGAAGGCCTTTCCACCATCGAATATCTCGTTGAGTTGGCAAAAGACACTCCGGCATCGAGTCTGGTGAGCAACCTGCGATCGAGGGTAGCAGATAAGATCGCCGCTGCTGAATTTCGCGTTCTGGCGGGTACGAAGGAAAAATCCAAGAAGAAGTGACCGGGAACACGGTTACGCCGAGATTGTTCGGAATCAGGCGCGATCGATCGTCGCTAGTTACCGCAGGTTTGGTGGCAGTGCTTGGCTGCTCGCCGCCCGCTGGTGTTGCCCCGGCGCCGGTCCCTCATGCGGCCGATGGCGAAGTCGAACTTATGTTGCTCTTGATTGGGGATGCGGGCGAGCCGGATCCGGCTGGTGATGTAGTGCTGCAGGCTGCTGCACGCAGGGCTGGGCAAACGCCAGGCAGGACCGTCGTATTATTTCTGGGTGACAACGTGTATCCGAACGGCATGCCACCCGAGGGAGACCGGTCGCGGTCGAGGTCAGAAGAGAGATTGTCGCTTCTGATTGATGTAGCTGCTCAAAGTGGTGCGCGCAGCATCTTCGTTCCCGGAAATCATGATTGGGGTGATGGAGGTTCCGATGGGTGGCGCCGCTTAGAACGCCAGCGGGCGCTTGTCGCCGCGCGAGGCCTCTCTTCGGTTTCGTTTCTTCCCGAAAACGGTTGCCCTGGACCCACTGCTGTCGACGTGAGCACAACGGTGAGGCTTGTGATACTGGACACCCAATGGTGGTTTGACGACGAACTCCCGGCGGTAGTTCCGGATTCCGTTTGTCCAGTGAATTCAACCGACGCGGTTCTGGACTCGCTCGATCGGTTACTGCGCGGGGCCAGCGGGCGCGAAACGATCATTGTTACACATCACCCGCTGGCTTCTCACGGCCCGCACGGCGGACACTTCGGGCTTAGGGATCATATTTTCCCGCTGCGCCACCTTCATTCATGGCTTTGGATTCCATTACCGATAGTTGGCTCTGTTTACCCGTTGATACGACAGGCGGGATTCAAGACTCAGGATCTCTCCAGTTCCAAGTATGAATCTATGCGGCGCGAACTCGACAGCCTGTTTGCGATCCATGAGCCGTTCGCCCAGGTGGCCGGTCACGAACACAGCTTGCAGATATTGAGACACACCGGAGTCGAGTACGTTTTCATCAGCGGAGCAGGTACGTACAATCACTCAACTCCGGTGGGATGGGGTGAGGATACGGTATTCGCTTCCGATGAGAGCGGCTTTATTACGATTAGCTTCTTGACCGATGGCAGAAAACGCGTCGGCGTGACAGTAGTTGGGGAGACGGGATCTTCGCACGAGGTGTTTGCGCAGTGGTTAGAATGACTTTCGGCAGCCTTGTTGGCGTTATGAAGTCGGTGTTATGAAGAAGGTGTATGGCCACTAAGGAATCGACACTCCGTTTTGACGTGTCGAGTCGGGACATGTTGGAGAGCATGGTCTCGGACTCGTTGCCATTGGACCTGCGGCCTGGTACGCCAGTGAGGAGACTCTTCCGCGATATTTACCTGGACACCATGGAGGGCGACCTAGGTAGGCGGGGTGTAATCTGCCGTTTCAG
>JACZUR010000036.1 GCA_022573095.1 Gemmatimonadota bacterium
CCAACAAGCGGACCGGCCGCGCTGCCCGTCACCATCTGTGGCGAGGGCAGGACGTTTAGCGCCGCCTCCAGCGCCAGCAGGAACGCTTGGTCCGAGAGCAGCCTCGCCTTCTCGATCAGGTCCCGGGCCGCACCTGTGTTCTGCTCGCGGCCCAAGCGGGCGGCCTGGTGGAGCGCATCCAGCATCAGGTGCCCGTCGGCGGATCCGAGGGATCCCTTCTGAGCCCGCAGCGCGCTGTCCCACAGGATCACATCGCCGCCTTTTACCTCCAGGATGCGGTTCCGAAGCTCGCCGTCGAAGGAGATGCCCACGACGCGAGAGAGCTTCAGCGCCTCGTCGGCCGGGAACTGCACGGCCCGGAAGGCGTCCCACGCCAGCACGAAGAACTCCGTCACGGGGTCCAGGTGCGCCTGACGCTTTACCGTGGTGATCTGAGCCAGGCGCCAGTCCTTCACCGCCGTGCGCGCGGCCATAAGCGCATCTTCTGGGCGTACGGCGTAGGGGTCCCAGTCCTCGTCCTCGAAGTACGAGGAGGCGAACTCCTCGTCCATGCGCTCGACGATGTTGTAGAGTCCGCGGAACTTCATGTTGACGAAGAGCACGCACCAGGAGCCGTGGCCAGCCAGCGCGCCCATGTCATCGTGAAGATCACGGATCAGCTCATCCCGGAGGTAGTTCGACCGACTGCTGGTTCGATAGGAGTCGTTGAAGCCGGAACGCAGGACAAGCTTGTCGAAGACGTCGACCTCGGTCTCGGGGATGATCGGATAGTTCAGCTTCTTGTCTCCGTAGGTCCCGCGGAAGTAGACCTTGTACGCCTTCTTGGTTTCGAAGCCACCACCGCGCCCCGCTCCGCCGCCAGAGTGGTCAGGGAGAAAGCTGCGGAGCCGCTCGTTGAAACCACCGTCGAGATCCGAGGGGTCTTCGAGGGGCTGGACGGCCGCGACTACGCATACACGGGTACCCACGCCCAAGGGGGCGGCGAACGTATGTTCGTCTGGGATGTCACCGACCCAGCGGACGTCATGCTGGTTGACTCGGTCGTAGTAGATGCCCGGGTCGTAAACGATGTGAAGATCAACGGCGCCGCGACATGGGCAATAATCACCCGCGAAGGAGCAAGCTCGCGGCGCAACGGCATTGTCGTCCTCGACATCGCTGAACCCGCCCATCCCGTGGTACTGACCGAGCTGACCGACAACATGACAGGCGGCGTTCACAACGTGTGGATCAATGGCGACGTCGTCTACGCCATCAACAATGGGACGAACGCGCTCGACATCGTTGACATGAGTGATCCGGCCAACCCTCGTTATCACGGCAACTGGGAGATCCGACCCGGGGAAACCAACAAGAACCTGCATGATGTCTGGTCGGACGGTCGCTACGCCTACCTGTCCTACTGGGACGACGGCTTGGTTATTCTAGACGTCGGCGCCGGAACACACGGCGGTACGCCGTTGGATCCTGCATTCGTATCAGTAATTGCCTACGACATGGGAAATACACACACTGCCTGGCGGGAGGGTGACTACGTATTCGTGGGTGACGAGATCTTTGGATGCGCAGAGTGCATCAACGGACCCAGAGGCTACATACACGTTATCGATGTCTCAGACATCGATAATCCAGTGGAGGTGGCAAAATATCACGTCCCCGAAGCCGGGACGCACAACATCTGGGTTGAGAACGGAATCCTCTATGTAGCCTACTATCAAGGTGGTCTCCGGATCATAGATGTCAGCGGCGAACTACGCGGTGATCTATACAAACAGGGCCGAGAGATCGGCTGGTATCATACCGCTGCAGAGGAAGATGAGGGGGTGGTAGCCAACGCACCGCTCGCCTGGGGACCGCAACCGTTCAAAGGAAATATCTTCGTTAGTGATATGAACAGCGGACTTTGGGTACTGCACCATGAAAGTTCGGAGAGGTTGTCGCAATGACGAAATCTAGCGCGGTTCTTTCTTCCTTAATCGCTGCCGGACTCGGTACGTTCGCTTGCGGCGGCTATTCCGCAGGAACGGCTGCTTCACCAGCGGCGCCAGAGTTTTCCTATTGGGTCTACGTTGCCAATGAATCTTCCGATCTCGTCTCAGTCGTAAGATTCGGTCCAGACGGAATCGTCGAGGAAGATGTCATACCGGTGGGAATAATGCCGGCCGATCTCGATGGTGCTCACGGTATGACCGTGTCTCCCTCGGGCGACTACTGGTACGTCTCCCTTGCGCACGGCACACCATACGGTAAGGTGTGGAAGTTTAGCACCGGCGACGATGAACTCATCGACTCGACAACAGTCGGACTCTTTCCGGCGACCATGGCCCCCACCCCCGACGGCTCGATGCTGTTCACGGTCAACTTCAATCTCCATGGCAATCCGGTGCCCAGTTCGGTATCGGCGATTTTTACACCTTCGATGCAGGAAATCACTCGCATTGAGACATGCATCAAACCGCACGGCGGGCGTGTGAACAACCGCGGATCTCGCCATTATTCCGTTTGCGTAGCCAGCGATCAGCTCGTGGAAATCTCCACTTCTCAACTCGCGGTCAGCCGCAGACTATATCTCACTGAGGGCCACGAGCGACTGCTCGACAAGAATGACACCGGCGAAACCTTGGGCCCTACCAGCGAGACGAACCGCCGCTGCAAACCAACCTGGGTAACCGTCACTCCGGACGACAGCCAGCTCTACGTTGCCTGCAACGGCCGCGGAGAGATTATCGAGATCGATGCTGAGACGCTGGAGATCGTGCGGCGTTTTGAAACGGGCAGAGGACCCTACAATCTCGACGTCAGTCGCGACGGCAGATTCCTGGTCGCTAGCTTGAAAGGAAACCAGGCCATCGCAGTCTTCGATCTCCCTTCGGGCGCTGAAACTAGGATCCCAAGCTCGCAACCGATAACCCACGGAGTGACGATCACGCCCGACTCGCGCTACGCCTTCATTAGTAACGAGTCAATCGGTGCGACGCTCGGAACGGTAGACGTTGTCGACCTGGAGACAAGAGAACTCGTGGCCAGCGTACCGGTACGGCACCAGCCGGGCGGAATAAGTTTTTGGAAGATGGAGGAGTATCAGCCGATGGAGAACGCGTCCCGCTAGCTTCTTGACGCTGACCCAGGCCGAATGTAACTAGCACGCATGACCAAAGTGACCGTAACCCGGCGCCTCCACTTCAGCGCCGCTCACCGACTCCACATACCCGACTTATCCGACGCAGATAATCAGCGCTTGTTCGGTCTCTGCGACAATCCCAACTACCACGGCCATAACTACGAAATTGAGGTCTCTGTTAGCGGTGATGTGGATCCTCAAACTGGCTACGTAGTTGACCTCGGAACCATCAAAGAAATTGTTGAGTCAGAAGTCATCACCCTGCTCGACCACAAGAATCTCAACCTCGACGTGGAGCAGCTCCGCGGCGTAAATCCAACCGCTGAAAACATCGTCGTTGTGATATGGAAACTGCTGGAGGGAAAACTTCCCAGTGACCTCACAAAGATCGTGCTATGGGAAACGCCCCGCAACTACGTGGAATACACGGGCGACTAACGGCTCGTAAAAAACGCCCTCATCATATCTCTGTTCAGCTGTGCTATGAAGTCGATGCTGATTTCCTTGGGGCAAGCCGTCTGGCACGCGCCATGATTCGTGCAGTAGCCGAATCCTTCAGCATCCATCTGCGCGACCATATTTCGAACTCTCTCGTATCTCTCCGGTTGACCCTGCGGTAGCGCACCCAGATGAGCGACCTTTGCAGCAGTGAATAGCATTGCCGACGCATTGGGGCACGCAGCGACGCAGGCGCCACACCCGATACAGGTTGCAGCGTCGAAGGCGCTATCAGCATTTTCTTTTGGAATTGGAATCGCATTGGCATCCGGTGCGCTCCCGGTACGTACCGATATGAAGCCACCCGCCTGAATTATTCTGTCCAACGCGCTGCGGTCGACCACGAGATCTTTACGCACGGGAAAGGCCTTCGCTCTCCACGGTTCGATCCAGATTTTATCTCCGTCGGCGAACGTCCGCATATGAAGCTGGCATGAACTAATCGCTTTCTTGGGTCCGTGGGGATTTCCATTGATGACCATTCCACACGATCCGCAGATACCCTCGCGGCAATCATGCTCGAAAGCGATCGGCTCTTTTCCTTCCTTTATCAGTCCCTCGTTGACCACATCCAGCATCTCGAGAAACGACATATCTGGACCTATATCCCGCGCCTCGTAGGTTTCGAATCCCCCTTTAGCGCCGGCGTTTTGCTGGCGCCACACATGGAGCGTGAGCTTCATCTACTTATAGCTCCGCTGGGCCAGCTCAACATTTTCGAACACTAGGTTCTCTTTGTGAAGCTTCGGTTCTGACCAGACTCCCGTAAATTCCCACGCGGCGACATACGCATATTGTTCGTCGTTGCGTCTGGCCTCACCTTCGTCAGTTTGATGTTCCTCGCGAAAATGAGCACCGCATGACTCGTCACGCTGCAGCGCGTCGATACACATCAACTCAGCGAACTCGAGAAAATCTGCAACTCTACCTGCTTTCTCCAGAGTCTGGTTGAGGTCACGTCCGCGGCCGGTAACCCTCATATCCTTCCAGAATTCATCTCGCAGCTCCGGTATACGACTTAGGGTTTCTCTCAGGCTGGTTTCGTTACGGGACATGCCACAGTTGTCCCACATCATCGACCCAAGTTCTCGATGGAGAGAGTCCACCGTGCGGGACCCATTTACTCCGAGCAGCCGCTTAAGACGCTGCTCCGATTCTTCTTCTACTTTGCGACACTCCGCGTGCGACACGTCCACAGCACTCAGATCCGCCCCTGCCAGGTAGTCGCCGATCGTGTACGGCAGCACGAAATATCCATCTGCCAGACCTTGCATCAGAGCGCTCGCGCCTAGTCTGTTGGCGCCGTGATCAGAAAAATTGGCTTCTCCAACTACAAACAGTCCGGGGAGGGTGCTCATCAGATTGTAGTCGACCCACAAGCCCCCCATTGTGTAGTGCGGAGCCGGATAAATTCGCATAGGGACTTCGTACGGACTCTCTCCCGTAATCTGACGATACATGTCGAACAGATTCCCGTAGCGTTCAGCCACAACTTCCCGGCCCAAGCGTGTAACGGCGTCTCTGAAGTCGAGGAACACACCGTTCTCGGCTTCGCCAACCCCTCTGCCCTCGTCGACGGCTTCCTTTGCGCGGCGCGACGCTACGTCGCGCGGCGTCAGGTTGCCGAAGCTGGGATATAGCCTTTCCAGATAGTAATCCCTCTCCGCCTCCGGAATGTCCCGCGCTTTCCTCGGATCCCCCACCTGTTTCGGTACCCAGATTCGTCCGTCGTTTCTCAGCGACTCACTCATAAGTGTGAGCTTCGACTGATACTCGCCGCTCTGCGGTATACACGTTGGATGAATCTGCGTGAAGCAGGGATTGGCAAACGCAGCCCCGCGTTTGTGAGCTCTCCACGTAGCGGTAACGTTGCAGCCCTTCGCGTTAGTCGACAGATAGAAAATGTTGCTGTATCCGCCGGTTGCCAGAACGACCGCGTCACCCACATGCGACCGGAGCTCGCCGGTGGCCAGGTTGCGTACGACGATCCCCCGCGCCCGACCATCGACGACGATCATGTCAAGCATCTCAGTGAACGGGTACATCGCCACTTTACCAGCTGCTATCTGTCGCTGTAACGCTTGGTATGCGCCAAGTAGTAGTTGTTGCCCGGTCTGGCCCCGAGCGTAGAACGTCCTCGACACCTGCGCGCCCCCGAACGACCGGTTGGCCAACAGTCCACCATATTCGCGCGCAAAGGGCACGCCCTGCGCCACACACTGGTCGATTATGTTCGAGCTGATCTCGGCTAGTCGGTAAACGTTCGCTTCCCGCGAGCGGAAGTCACCGCCCTTGATCGTGTCATAAAAGAGCCGGAATGTACTGTCGCCGTCGTTCTGGTAGTTCTTCGATGCGTTGATACCCCCCTGGGCCGCAATGCTGTGTGCGCGGCGGGCGCTGTCCTGAAAACAGAAACACTCTACGTTGTATCCAAGCTCCCCTAGCGTCGCCGACGCCGATGCGCCCGCCAGTCCTGAACCTACGACAATGATGTCGAACTTTCGCTTGTTGGCGGGATTTACCAGCTTCATCTCGAAGCGATGCTTATCCCATTTCTTCTCCAACGGGCCGCTGGGAACTCTAGCGTTGAGCTGCATTCAGTGTTTTACTCCGCCGTCTATCGCAGTACACCAGACCAAACCGCGACGGGAACCGCGATGAATCCCAAGAAAATCACGACGGCAATCGTTCCAGCTGCCGTCCGGATAGGCCGGTCCAACTCGGAACTGGTGATGCCAAGCGTTTGTAGTGCACTCCAAATACCGTGGTAGAGATGTAATCCCAGGACGCCCATCACGACGATGTACGAGATGGCGACGATTACAGACTGGAAGCCGGCGATAACGTTCCCGTAGGGATCGCCGGGTTCGAAATTCGGATGGACCGTTCCAAACGTGAAATGCAGCACGTGGTAAATCACGAACCCCGCTAAGATCACTCCGCCCCAGCGCATCGTGCGCGAGGCGTATGTGTCCTCCAGATGCACCGGCCTACCGTAGCTTGTGGGGCGGGCGTCCCGAGCCATCATAGTGAGCTCGACGGCGGCTACCACATGGACGATGACTGCCACGATCAGCCCAATACGTGCCAGCCAAAGAAGCTGCCCTCGGGCGAACAGCGGATACCCTACGGTCCGCAGGAACTCTGCATATGCGGAAAATTTCTCCGGCCCCTGAAACACCTTGAGGTTCCCGAGCATATGCGAGACTATGAACCCGAACAGCAGCAGGCCTGTCGCTGCCATGAGGGCTTTCTTGCCTACCGATGAGCGATACAGAGCCAGAATCCGCTTCATCAATGCGGTTGGCTTGTCCCTACTTTGTCGCGGCCGGCCAATGTATGCCTCTCCAACCCGCTACAGGGATACCGACTCCATGGTCGCCCTCACCTGCTCCGCGGACTTATTCAGTGCGACCTGTTCCTTGCTACTCAGTTCGACCTCAATGATCTGTTCCAGCCCGCCGGATCCCAGCTTGCAAGGTACGCCGAGATACAGACCTCTGAGGCCGTACTCCCCCTCGAGCCAGGCGGCGCACGGGAGTATGCGCTTCTTGTCCCGCACGATCGACTCGACCATTTGAACAGCCGCCGCTGATGGAGCGTAGTAGGCCGATCCCGTCTTGAGATGCCCAACTATTTCGGCGCCACCTTTTCGCGTCCGCTCCACAATCTCATCAAGCCGTTTGCGGTTGATCAGTTGTGTCACCGGGATGCCGGATACGGTAGTGTACGACACCAGCGGTACCATCGAGTCACCGTGGCCACCCAGCACCATTGCCTGTATATCTTCGACTGAAACTCCGATCTCGAGTGCGAGGAAGCTACGGTAGCGGGCGGTATCGAGAACTCCCGCCATTCCGATCACACGCTCGCGGGGAAACCCCGTCACTTTTTTAGCGACCCAGCACATCACGTCGAGCGGGTTCGAGACTACAATCACTGTACTATCGGGTGAGCAATCTCTAATCTGTTGGGAAACGGACTTCACGATCTCGGTATTCGTCTTTACAAGATCGTCGCGACTCATCCCAGGCTTGCGCGCTATGCCGGCCGTCACAACGAAAATATCGCTACCGGCAGAAGGTCCGTAATCGTTCGCACCGACTATTCGCGTGTCGAAGCCCTCGATTGGAGAGGATTGCCACTGATCCAGCCCCTTACCCTGCGGTATTCCTTCAACGATGTCGACAAGCACGACCTCGCGTGCCAACTCTTTTTCTGCAATCCGCTGCGCCAACGTTGCGCCTACGTTACCGGCGCCGACAACTGTTATCTTATTCACACTCAATCCCTCAGCGCTCTACTCATGTTCTCAGATTTTTCCTGGCCGTCAGCCATCTCGATGGAACATCCGACGCTCAACCGCAACTGCCGGATTGCCTCATAGACGACGATTCCTGCTGCGGTAGCGAGGTTCAGATTGCGCACTCCCTCCTTCATCGGTATCCGAAAGATTTTGTCCGGATATTTGTTTGTAATCTTCGCCGGCAGACCGCGCGTTTCGCTTCCAAAAATCAACACGGAGTTATGCATATACGGTGCTTCAAAGTGGGATCGAACTCCGTGCGCCGAGAAATATAAGCACCGTTCCCCAGAAATGGCGTGCCGGAACTCCGGCCAGTCCGGGTGAACCCATATATCCACTTGGTCCCAGTAGTCCAACCCGGCGCGCCGCAGCCGGTCATCGTCCAGCAAGAAACCAAGCTTGCCGATTAGGTGAAGTCCCACCCCGGTGGCGGCGCAAAGCCGCACGATGTTGCCTGTGTTAGGAGGAATCCGAGGTTCGATCAGGCCAACCGATAGTCCCACAGCACTCAACCCTCATGGCGTGATTTCATAAACTCTATGCCGGGATCGATGACCATAGCCCATGCCGCGGCTACTACATCCTTGAACTCAGAATCGAATGCCTCCAGCGTTTCCAGGAGATTCTTTCGCCACAAGAATACCCCTTCCTTCAACCATCTCCCGCCAGCCGCGGAGAGCGTGACATTCCCCGACTTGTTATAGATATCCTCGACTTCGGGGTATGACCAGTATTGCGAGGCCGGCACGGCAGCAATGCGGAATGACAGATGTATGAGATTCTCAATTCTTCCACTAGCTTGAAGGGTGATACATTCTAGCGACGCCCGGGAGTATCGTGAAAGGCTCGAAAAAGAATCCTAATTTCAAACCCCATGCGGCCCAACCCTCTGATTTTATCCGGGCGAAGGTAGCGGCCGATATCGTTTCCGACAAATACGGGGGGCGGGTAACTACGCGCTTCCCACCGGAGCCCAACGGATACCTCCACATCGGTCACGCAAAGTCTATATGCCTCAATTTCGGCGTCGCGGCGGAGCACCAAGGCGGCACGTGCAACCTGAGATTTGACGATACCAACCCTGCTACGGAGGAAGTTAAGTACAGCGAGTCAATTCAGAAGGATGTCAGATGGCTCGGTTTCGATTGGGAAGGCAAGACCCGATACGCGTCCGATTACTTTGAGCAGCTATACGTGTATGCCGTTCAGCTCATCGAACTCAGTCTCGCCTACGTGTGCGATCTGAGCGAAGCCGAGATTCGAGAGTATCGCGGCACGGTGACGGAACCCGGTCGTCAAAGCCCCCACCGTAATCGTTCCATCGAAGAGAATCTCGATCTATTTCAGCGAATGCGAGCGGGTGAATTCGCCGACGGATCGCGGGTATTGCGAGCCAAGATCGATATGGCGTCACCCAATATGATCATGCGCGACACCATCCTTTATCGCATTCGCCGGTTACATCATTACCGCACAGGCGATGAGTGGTACATCTATCCAATGTATGACTTTACACACTGCCTCTCGGATGCGATCGAGAAAATCACCCACTCACTCTGTACTCTCGAATTCAAGGATAATCGCGAGATCTACGATTGGATCTTGCGTGCGGTCGCGATACAGAACCCGCCCGAGCAGACGGAGTTCGCCAGACTCAATCTAGACTATACCGTCCTCAGCAAGCGCAAGCTGATTCGACTCGTCGAGGAGCGGCATGTTTCTGGCTGGGATGATCCCCGCATGCCGACGCTCGCGGGACTGCGCCGACGAGGTGTCACGCCCACAGCCATTAGAACTTTCTGCGACCTGATCGGCGTAGCGAGGACAGACAGCCGAATAGATATCGCCAAGTTCGAGTATTGCATCCGCGACGACCTCAATATGATCGCCCCACGCGTCATGGGCGTACTCCACCCCCTGAGAGTTGTAATCGAGAACTATCCTGCGGACAGCCAAGAAATCCTCGAGGCTCCCAGCTACCCACACGACGTTCCCAAGGAAGGCTCCCGGGATGTTCCCTTTTCCAGAATCCTCTACATCGAGCGGGATGATTTTCTCGAAGACCCGCCTCCGGGTTACTTCCGCCTGGCACCTGGACGCGAAGTGCGCCTGCGGTATGCCTACTTCATCACGTGCACCGATGTGAAAAAGCATCCTGACTCCGGTGATATCGTCGAGATCCGCTGTACCTACGATCCCGAGTCCCGAGGGGGCAGATCACCTGACGGGAGGAAGGTGAAGGGCACCCTGCACTGGGTATCAGCCGAGCATTCCGTGCCTGCCGAGGTGCGGCTGTACGACCGCCTGTTCAATGTCCCCGATCCCGAAGACATACCCGATGGGGCCGACTTCCTCACTCACGTAAACTCGCATTCAATTGTTCGGCTGACAAACTGTCGCATAGAACCGAGCGTATTGAATGATCCCCCTGGCATTCGTTATCAGTTCGAGCGATTGGGATACTTCGTCACTGATTCCGTCGATTCGAAAGCCGACTCCCTCGTGTTCAACAGAATCATCCCATTACGCGACACATGGGCCAAGATCTCCGGTAAGCGGGGCAGAAGTGAGCCGAGAGTGGAAGAATCGATGCCAAAGAAGAAAGCGGATAAGGTTCCAAAGCACTACCTGGATCAACCACCAACGTCGCAGCATGAATCCGCAGGCGTACAACTGAACTACAACGGACTTTCACAGGAAGAAAGTCGGATCATCGGTGGGAACACGGCCCTTATAGCCTTCTTCGAAGACGCCCTCACAGCACACGACGATCCTGCGGCTGTCGCTAAGTGGGTCATCAACGATGTCCTCGGAGAGATAAGTGGCGGTAGCGTCGATTCGCTGCCCTTCAGCGGGGTCGACCTCGGCTCCCTTGTGGCGCTCGTCAGCAATAAAACGATATCCCGTAGTACAGCGAAGAGCGTCTTCTCGGCGATGGCTGTAGGCGGGGGTTCGCCCTCCGAGATAATCGAACGCGACGGTCTAACGGAGACGTTCGATGCGCAATCAATCGAGAAAGCAGTGAAGTCAACGCTGGCTACGCATCCCGACAAGGTGAACGAGTACAAAAGAGGGCGGCACGGGTTGATGGGATTCTTTGTGGGGCAGGTCATGAGAGAAACGGGAAGCCGCGCCGACCCTGAGACCGTTAAGCGCTTGCTGCGGGACAGCTTGAGCTAGCGCCCATATTAGACCACCGTGATGCCTAAGGTCACGTCAATCGCCGACGCACTGTGAGTTAGCTCGCCGACTGAAGCATAATCGGCACCGGCTTCGGCATACAGCCTGACATTATCTAAATTGATTCCACCGGTGGCCTCTATTTCAATCTCCGGCCTCAGGCTCTTCGCGTGTCTTACGAAACGTCGGAATTCCTCCGGTGGTTGGTTATCGATGAGCAATCGATCAGCCCCCGCCCGGCACGCCAGTTCCATCTGCTCCGTATTCTCGATCTCTACAAAAAGCAGGTCGATGCCCCGCCGCCGCGCTGCGGAGCAAAGTGCTGGAAGCGTTTGACTCTCCCTACCCAGCACCTCCCAGTGATTGTCCTTGATTAGAACGGTCCTATCCAGCCCTAGCCGATGTTCCTCTCCGCCACCATGCACAACGGCGCGCACATCGAAGAAACGCAAGCCCGGCGCGGTCTTCCTGGTGTGAAGTATTCGACAGTTCGTGTCGCTTACCGCTTCGACATACATCCGCGTTCTGGTTGCGATGCCACAGCCCCGCTGAAGAAGATTGAGAATCGGGCGCTCGGCGAGGAGAACAGATGCCACTGTGCCTCTCACTACTCCAAGTGCGTCCCCCGCTTTACAGGCTGTCCCGTCCTGTACGCACCACTGCACATTATCGCATCCGGCCTCGGCCGCTACCGACTCGGCGTATGCCAACCCAGCCACAACAGCTTGCTCGCGCAGGCTGATGGTTCCTTCAACAGTCGTGCCACCCAGGTCGACCAGCTCGCTCGTGATATCGCGGTCACCATCCTCCGAAAGAACCAGGCGAGCCAAACGGATTTCGTCGGCGCTACGGCTCGACTGATCAGCGCCCAAATCTGTGAAATCTTTCATCGGCGGCAACTTAATCGAGATACACTCGACAGGAACCCTACGCACTCCGAAACACGTTCGGGAACTTTTCCGCCAATGCACATTTA
Source organism: Gemmatimonadota bacterium (assembly GCA_022573095.1). Classification (GTDB taxonomy): domain Bacteria; phylum Gemmatimonadota; class Gemmatimonadetes; order Gemmatimonadales; family GWC2-71-9; genus B16T1B5. Next base: position 12,082 of record JACZUR010000036.1, read on the forward strand.
GATGTATGAGACTCTACGGAAGGTGTGAATTGGCAAATAAAAAGAGGTGGATTAGACATCTGGCGATTCTCGGGTTGGTGATTATTGTAACTGCCGAAACTTACGCGACTCCGGCACAGGAAACAGGTGAATTCATTGAGATAGGTCTCCCCGGTGGAGGATCCTTCCGTGCCTATCGCGGCGGACCGGCTGACGCCGACGCTGCGATCATGATCGTTCACGATTGGTTTGGAATCACCGAGTTCACACGTCGTTCGGTCGACCGGCTGGGCAACCTAGGATACAGAGTCATCGCCGTAGATCTGTACGGCGGCGAGTCGGCCACAGACGACCCGACTGCGCAGCGACTAATGAACGAACTCGACGGCGAAGTGACACGCTCCATTCTCCGGGCCGGCCTACAACATCTCTATCGCGACGGAAGGACGATCGCAGTGGTCGGGTTTAGTATGGGAGGCAACATTGCCGTGAACGCCACCCTACTCGAGCCCGACCTGGTGGCCGCCACCGCCGTCATTTATGGCGGCGGGATCGAGAATCACTCCGTTGAAGATCTACGTCCCCTCGGAGGCCCCCTGCTAGCTATAA
>JACZUR010000037.1 GCA_022573095.1 Gemmatimonadota bacterium
GTATCTCCTCCTCAAGAGTTCCGAGCCGGCAGTCGCTCAGACTCAATCCCCATATTCTCCGCGCCGGATGGAGAAGATCAATATCCCTCAGGCGGCTCAGGGCTGGTTCGATCCTGTTCAGTATCATGCGCGTCTCTAATAGAGGGAGATCAAAACTTCTGCCGTTAAATGTTACAATTTGATCAAAATCTTTCGCTTTATCGGCAAGCAGATTGAGCATCGGGGCTTCCTCATCGTAATCCCTCATGAATAACTGCTCGACGATGAATTTATTTCCCAGAAAGTATCCCAATCCTATAAGGAAAGCCGCTGTCCCCGTACCTCCCGCAAGACCGGTCGTCTCCGTGTCGAGGAACAAAACTTTGCGGTGGTCGAACCTGAATTCACTGCCGGTCGGAGAGAGAATCTTCAGGTCCTTACCGTTCAATTCATCTATGCTTCCAATTTCGTAATCTCCATGAATATGATCCAAATCATATGTGTGTCTGGCTAAGAACAGCTCTCCGCTGCTCGTCGGCACGTAAGAACCCGTCACATATTTCGAGAGGTCGCTTTCCGCCGGCTTCTTTTCTTTGGCTATCTCAGTGATAGTCGAAACGTCCATCCCGCAGGAGGGACAGAATTTATTGGATTCCGGGACATCAGTGGCGCAGCGAGGACAAAACATAAGGTCTCTAGACGAATTAGAGAAAAGATACCGGGTCAGAGTGCGGGGTCAAGGATACTCCCTTGCACGTAGTTGAAAGTGGCGATAGCCTCCTGTACCCATGGTCATGTCACCAATCCGCTCAATGTTCCGTAAGGTAACGATATGATAGAAACGGATGAGTGGGACGATCTTCCAGAGGCTTCGAGTAAATCACGGGCGATAGCTCTGCTGATGGCGGCAGTGCCGCCGCTCGGCGTATTCGGTGGTCATCGCTTCTACGCCGGAAAGATCGGTACCGGTTTTCTGATGTTGCTCACTGCCGGCGGCGGAGGACTTTGGTGGCTTTATGATCTGGTTCTTGTGGCATTTGGCTCGTTCCGGGACGCAGACGGGCGGCGCATATCAAGATGGACCGAAGGCGAGTCTGAGGATGCTCATGAGAAACTGCCAGGCCGCACCGCGCAGGAGATCTTCGACGAGTTGTATGCCCTCCGTTCTGAGGTTGAAGAATTGGGAGAGCGAGTCGACTTCACCGAGAGATTGCTCTCGGATCCCCGAAAAAAATCTGGCTAATCGCCATCGCCCCCGGGTGGTTATGGCGCAGGGGTCCGATACCGTCTACCCGTGCGTCGCAGACCAAATGTTGTTCTCGCGATCGATGTCGGGAAATATCCCCGAGATAAACGGGCATGGCATATCCCCACATCCGTAATGATGATCCTGATTCCTGAGTCGGCTGCAGACACCCCCGTCACCGACTGGTCCAACGCCCAGGTCTCGTAATACCAACTGTGCCAATCCCCCCGGATTCATGACGCCAAACCCATATTATCCGTCTCTTGGGATGCACGTTGGCCAAGAAAACTCTCAAGGGGTCGTCAGGCGAGTTAGCGGCCGGAGCCGGCATTTGGAGGTTCTGACTGCAAACGACTATGCCAAGGGACCATAGATGAAGATCGTCGTGCTAGGGTGTGGCCGGGTGGGGAGCGCAATCGCGCGTGACCTAGCTGCGGGTTCCGATGTCGAGGTCACAGTCGTAGATCGCTCGCGAGAACTGCTGCAGCATTTGGCGGCCGTTGCGCCGGTTAAAACAGTGGCAACAAATCTGCAGAGCCGTGATGCGATCGCCTCGGCAATTGCAATTGCTGATCTGGTAGTATCGGCCGTTCCGGGTTTCATGGGGCACGTAACGCTCCGTACCATCATTGAGTCGGGCAAGAATGTCGTGGACATAGCGTTGGCTGAGGAAGATCCTATGCAACTCGATGAGCTCGCTCGGCAGCGGGATGTTACTGCAGTCGTGGACTGCGGAGTTGCTCCGGGACTCAGCAATATTATAGCCGGTGCTCAGATTGCACAGATGGAACGGGTCGACAAGTTCACTTGTTTTGTAGGTGGTCTACCGGTCGAACGGGTGCCGCCGTTCGAGTACAAAGCTCCCTTCTCTCCAATTGACGTCATCGAAGAGTACACCCGCCCCGCGCGGCTGGTCTTGAACGGAGAGGTGGTTACTCGGCCCGCATTGTCGGATCTGGAGGAGATCGAGTTCAAGGAACTTGGCAGGCTGGAGGCGTTCAACACGGATGGACTGCGCACGCTCATCAAGACGGTTTCGATCCCAATGATGAGCGAAAAAACGCTGAGGTATCCGGGTCACGTCGACACAATCTTGTTGTTGAGGGACCTGGGTCTCTTGGCTCGGGAACCCGTAACGGTCCGCGACCAGATGGCCGCACCGCTCGAGTTGACGACGGAGCTCCTTTTCAAACATTGGGCCTATAGTGAGGGAGAGGCTGACCTCACTGTAATGCGCGTTGAGGTCGAAGGCATCGAAGACGGCAAGGCCGTCCTGCGCGAGTTCGATATGCTCGATTACTACGACGAAGCGTCTGGTGTGTCTTCGATGGCCCGCACAACGGGCTACACCTGTAACGCCGCGGTCCAACTCATTGCCAGCGGACGGTACTCGCGTCCTGGCGTATCGCCACCTGAGTTCCTGGGAATGGATGGGTTCTTTCCGGATGTGAAGGCCTATCTCTCTGAGCGCGGTGTCGGACTGCGAGAATCAACACGGTCCGGTTAGCCGGTACTCTTGTCCTACTGACTAGGCATCGAATATTATGCTCAGACATGAGGGTCCGGCTTCGGCCTTCAGGAACTCGGAAAAATTGACTCTGTCAACCGAGAGTCCCCGCTCCGAAATGAGTTGTGCCGTCGCCGGGAATTCCGCTGGGACTAACACAGCGTTGCCAAGCGAGAGGATCCCCGCTCCAAAAGGCTCAGACGCAGGAACGTGAAGAACCTCCCTCTTTGTGAACTGTTCGGAGTCAATCCAGTCTGGGTTGCATATGACAGTTTCGTCATCGAGCCGGGCGCATCCGGTCTTGAGATGGAGACACCCGGTAACGCGGACTATGGTTACCGTGTATCCCATCGGGCCAAGTAGATCCTGAATGTGGTGGGCGGCCGTTTCGGTAGTGCGCTTCGAGATACCGACATACACGGACCTTCCGATCGTTAGCACATCACCGCCGTCGAGTGTACAGTTGGCATCCAGCCGTCGGATGGGTCGGTACTTTGCGAGTTCTTTCTCGATCGCGGCCGTTTCCGGTCTTCTGGCCGCAGCCCCCATCTGCGGGACGAGGGCGAGTTGGTCTAACACGACCGCACAATCCTCCACGAATGCTGAATCAGGCATGGACGCTTCCGCCGGTAGCATAGTGACATCCACGCCGGCCGCGCCGAGCCAGTCGAGGTATTGACGATGCTGCCAGGCTGCGCGGTCAACGTCGATCGGTTCACGATCGATGTGGGTCAGCTGGCACTGTGGCAGGCTTTGAGGGATGTCTCTCGTGATTGCTTGAGGCATGATCTAACGTCTCGGAAAGTGAAGCGTTAGAATGTACGCGCGGCTCTCGCCCGAAGGGAAGTTTGTTTGCGGCGAGTCCTAGCTTCTCCCTGTTATTCCAGTTGACGGAAAATGCCTAGAACTTTAGTCTGCATCGCAATTTTTTGGAGCGCCACGTTGAGTGGTGCTTGCAGGGTGCACGCGCAAGAGCCGGGAAGATTCTTGCCCAGCGGCGAGTACTTGCCGCTAATCTGGTCTGACCCTCGCGCGCCGAGGACAGCCACTAAGCTTCTTGCCGTCACTCGCGGCGCGAGTGCTTTTGGCGGTGGGGTAGAGGGAGAAGCCGGACTGGGGCGGGAGTTCCCGGTATGGGTTCTGGACAAGCGTGATAACGGGGACTACACGGTGCTCGGAGTTGGTGGCGGAGTTTGGGGACGTTTCAACATGGAAGGCGCGCGCAAAGATCATATCTCCACAGATTGGACGTTCCGCGTTCCGGTCGTGATCAAACGAGGACGAAATCTTATTCGTTTCGGTTACATACATCGTAGTTCTCACCTAGGGGATGAATACGCCGAGCGATTCGGACTCGTACTTACCGGATTTAGCAGAGATGAACTGAACGTGCTAGCGATGAGGGAGATAGCCGCAGGTTTTCGCTTATATACTGAAGTGGCTTATGCGTTGAATGCCCAGCCGCAAGGAAGTTCCCGCTGGGTCAGTGCGATCGGATTCCAAGGTCATGCGCTGAGGTACGGGCGCGTTGCCCGACCTTTTGGGGGAGTGCATGTGAATCTCGATCAGGACTCATCGTGGCGACCCCAGATCAATGCGCAATTCGGGTTGATACTTCTGCCTAATCAGGAACGTCGTGTTAGGATAGCGGCAGAAGTGCATGTGGGCCCTTCACCCCAGGGCGAGTTTCATCGAGTCGATGAAACTTATGTGACGTTAGGGGTCTATATTGATTTGTAACCATCAATTTCGAGAGGAGCTTCAGCCGTGACGCGTGTGTTGCAGCACAGGAGCGCGGGTTACATATGGGGCGTGGTTGCCAGTCTGCTCGCCGTGCTCCCGGCCGCCGCCTGTTCACAGGAATCCATCATTGGTGCCTCGACGTCGTTGGAGCCGACGGTAATTCTGATATCGTTCGACGGATTCCGGTGGGACTATATCGAGATGGTTTCCACTCCGAACTTCGACCGCCTGGTGAACAGCGGCGTCAGGGCTCGCTCTTTGATTCCGTCGTTCCCGACCAAGACTTTCCCGAATCATTACACGATCGTAACGGGCCTGTATCCCGAGCACCACGGGATCGTAGCCAATACGATGTGGGATCCCGTGTTTAACGCTAGTTACAGCCTCGGCAATCGGGATGCGGTGCAAGACGGGAGGTGGTACGGCGGTGAACCGATTTGGGTAACGGCTGAGAACCAAGGACAGATCAGCGCAATCTTCTTCTGGCCTGGTTCCGAAGCTCCTATCCAGGGCGTCCGCCCGACACACTGGCGAATCTACGACGGTACGATTCCCAACACCGCTCGTATAGACCAGACGTTGGAGTGGCTCAGACTTCCGCCCGAGGAGCGCCCTACGTTCCTGGCCATCTATTTCAGTCAGCCAAATGATGTCGCGCATGAGCATGGAGCTGAGTCGCCGGAAGCACTGGCCGCTGTCAGCGAGATGGACGAACTTGTGGGTCAGCTGCTATCGGGGCTCGACGCCGACGGCGTGAGTGGCGATGTGAACATTATTCTCACCTCCGATCACGGAATGGTCGACCTCAGCCCTGATCGTGTGTTTCTCATCGATGATTATCTAGACCTTTCCACAGTGGATATCGTTGACATGGGTCCTGTGACCGCTCTTATCCCGCACGATGGCAGAGAGACAGAGGTTTACGAGAGCCTGGCCGGTAAGAGCTCAGGAGTCACCTTCTATTGGAAGGAAGAAATTCCCCAACGACTCCATTATTCGAACCACCGGCGCATAACTCCGATCGTAGGGATTGCGGATGAGACCTGGACCGTCACGACCCGTCCGCGTTTCGAAGCGCGGGGTTTACGAGCGGCCGACCATGGCTATGATCCTGCCTTTCTTTCGCAACACGCGATATTTGTAGCAAGTGGACCCGCATTCAAGTCCGGCGTCGTGGTGGAACCTTTTGAGAATGTGGAGATCTACAACATCATGGCCCACGTGCTGGGGCTTACCGCGGCTGCCAACGACGGAGATCTTCAAAGGGTGAGGCACGTGTTGGCTGACTGAGTCGGAGTATGTTCACCGGCGTATACGACGCTCCCGCCTGAAGCGGATCAGGATTAGCGATGCAACGGCGAGCGTACTGCGGCTATCTAGAGTAAGGGAAGAGCGGGCCGTTTTAAGCGGAGTACAGTTGGATTGATAGTACCTGACCAGATCGACGAACTGCGCCGCGAACTAGCGGATACATACGCGATCGAACGCCTGGTGGGTCGCGGCGGCATGGCGATGGTCTACCTGGCGCACGACCTGAAGCTAAACCGACGGGTCGCGCTCAAGGTACTCCGTCCCGAACTCACCGTAGCTGTTGGGATCGAGCGGTTCAACCGCGAAGTACGCTTTGCCGCCGGCCTTCAGCATCCTCATATCCTCCCGGTGTATGATTCTGGTTCAGCCGGCAACATGCTGTTCTACGTGATGCCGTTTGTAGAAGGAGAATCGCTACAGGACCGGCTCGAGCGGGAGGGCAAACTTCCGGTCGAGGACGCGATCCACATTGCGCGCGACATATCTGGAGGACTTACCTACGCCCACTCGAAGGGAGTCGTACACCGAGACGTCAAACCGGCGAACATCATGCTGTCGGGTAACCAGGCCGTCATCACCGATTTCGGGATTGCCAAAGCCGTCAGCGATATAGACGGCGATCAGTTAACCCACACCGGCATCGCGGTTGGAACCCCCACCTATATGAGTCCTGAGCAGGCGGCTGGCGGAGCAGACGTTGACGGCCGATCAGACATCTACAGTCTCGGCTGCGTTCTGTTCGAGATGCTGACTGGGGAACCTCCCTATCAGGGCAGTACTACCCGAGCGACGATCGCTCAGCGTTTTGTCGGACCCGTGCCCTCTGTGAGGCGCACGCGGAGTGAGGTGCCCGTTACGGTCGAGCGAGCGGTGGCCAAGGCTATGTCCAAGCTGCCGTCGGACCGTTTTCCAACTGGTCAGGAATTTGCGAAGGCCCTCGACGGTACGGTTTCCGTGGAATCACCAACATCGAGATTCAAGCAAACCGTCGTCGCGACGGTCGCGTTCGCCGGTCTCGCCCTGGTCGTTGGTTCGCTATGGATCAAGGGACAATCTGGCGGTGGACAAGTTTCTCCTGGTACCGACATCATCGCGGTAATGCCCTTCAATGCCGCTGGCACTGGTGTTGAAGTGCTGGGAGAGGGAATGGTGGATTTGCTTTCCACTAATCTGGACGGAGTCGGTGGAATTCGGACTATCGACCCCAGAGTTGTACTTCATCGGTGGCGCCAGGAGGGCGGTGGCGGTCCGCTAACGCTCGAAGAGGCGCTGGAAGTGGGGCGGAATGTCAACGCCGGCGCGATTCTTCGGGGTAGTGTGGTCGCAGCCGGTCCCGAGGTGAGAATTACCGCCGACCTCTACAGTACATCCGGGGAGCACTTGGCCAGAATCAGTGCAGACGGCCCGGCGGACAGCGTTCTCGCCCTCGTGGACCAAGTCAGCATCCAGTTGGTGAGAGAGGTGTGGCGTTCTCAGGATCCGCTGCCGGATCTTCGCGTCAGCGCTCTCACAACCACGTCGCTTGACGCCCTCAGATCTTTCTTGCGCGGCGAGCAACTATACAGGCGGTCGCTATGGGATTCGGCAACCGCCGCCTTCAACAGGTCGATTGAGGAAGACTCTACCTTTGCATTGGCGTACCTAAGGCTGGCTCATGTCTACGGGTGGACCGAGGGACACGGATCTGAGGCCGCAAGCAGATTCATCGGTCTTGCAGAACGCAATGCCAACAAGCTTCCAGCGCGTGAACGATTGCTGGTCGTAGCTCACAGGCTGACCGAAGATGGTAATCTTGCCGCCATCGACTCGTTGCGAGTCTATGTGGCCCGTTATCCCGACGACGCGGAAGGTTGGTATGAACTCGGTGATGCTCAATATCACGCTCGCTACGCGCTTGCGCTTTCCGAAGCCGAGTTGCTTCAACCGTTCGAAAGGGCTCTGTCGCTCGATCCGACGCTCACGCCCTCGCTCATTCACCCTGCCGAGATAGCGTTGGTGATCAGTGACAGTGCCAGGTTTGAAAGCTACGTGGCACAGATGGAAGCTGGCGCCGACCCAGATCTTGCCGCTCCGTTTCGCGATATGGGACTGGTGCTCTGGGACAGCAGCGCCGCTGGTGATAGCGCTGGTGCGCGAATTGCTACCGAGCGCACCAGGCGGCGCGAATGGCTGGATCTCATGATTAACGCATACTTCACCTCCCCGGGAGTCGATCTCGGGAGAGTTATGGCAGTGATGGATTCAGCGATCGCCGTGACACCCGTGGACGATTCGGACGGGCTCCTGTTGCTGGCGATGAAGGCCCGGTTGCTTACCGGGTTGGGGAGGCTGGCGGGCGCATCGCGCCTGGTGGACTCTATCTACCAGGTGAATCCACCGATAGCAGTCTTTGCATCACTCTATCCGTCAATAGCTGGGTATGCCGATATATCATTTGCAGTGCCGGCACTTAGGGTGCTGTCCGCGATCCCCAGGAATAACCCGCTGGCTGGATATCTGCGGAGTCTATATATGGCCAGCACGGGAGATCTGCCTAATGCGAGAGTAGAGGGGGAGCGCCAGTTGGACATCCTTTCGGACTCTGTGGCGGATCCGATGAGTGGTTTGTTCGCTGAGTTGCTGGGATGGATCACTGTTCTCGAAGGCGACACCATCGGTGGACTGACAGCCATGAGGAACGGTCTTGCCGATGTCGGCTTTGCCCCGGGTGCCTCGAGTTTTGCGGGACCGCTGAACTTCGAACTCGGTACGCTGCTCGTTCAGCGAGATGACTCTCGAGCTGAAGGACTCGACCGGCTTCGGTACGGAGTAGGTGAAGATCGCGAGTACCGTGCGCTCGCCTACCTTACTCTGGGGCAGGCTCTTGAGGAAGATGGTAACGCCACAGAGGCGATCGAAGCGTACTCCCACTTCATTCGATTGTGGGACGGAGCTGATCCGCAACTTGAGTCTCTCGTTCAATCAGCCCGAAACGCCGTGAGCAGACTAATCGGTGAGCCGGTCATCGAGAACAACTAGAAACTCTCCCACCAATTGATCTCACGCGTTCTAGGGAGGGAACTAGCACGCTCCCTCAAATAACCATATAGTTAGCTCCCCCGAGGTTCGAAAGAGGAGCAGGGTTACCCGCTGATTAGTGTTTGTTGCGGAAGTATCGATGAATTTAGCCCAGCAGTCCGATCGTGACCGATAAGACGCCAAGCCTAAAACTCTTGTGTTTGGGCGCTCCGGCGGTGCTCGTGGACGACAGACGGCCGGCCCCGGATATTCTTTGGCGTAAGAACCTCGCGTTGCTGGCGTACCTTGCGTTATCGCCCGGAATGTCGCGCACCAGAGATCATCTCTTGGGCTTGCTATGGCCTGAAAAATCAGAAGATCGCGCCCGTCACTCATTGAACGAGGCGATACGCCGTCTTCGAGCCGGTCTTGGGTCTGGGCGGATAGTATCGAGCGGTGATTCAGTTGCGCTGAGTAGTGAAGATCTGGAAGTGGATGTTCTTTCGGGGATCGGTGCAAACGCACAGGCCGACTCCCTTGGAGAGTTCCTGGAGGGTTTGTACCTAGAGGACGCGCCCGAGTTTGAGAGATGGGCCAGCAACCAGCGAAGAAAATTTCGCGATCACGCTAAAGAATTTTTCTTGCGTGAAGGAGAGAGTTCACTGCTCGAATCGCCGCAGGTTGCCCGAGATACTGCGCTCCAGGTCCTGAGCTCTTCTCCTCATTCCGAACCGGCGATTGATCTGTACATGCGGGCGTCGGCTCTGATGGGTGATTCCACCGGAGCGCTCGAAACATTTAAAAACTTCGCCGACCAGCTTCAGAAGGATCTGCAGGAAAATCCGAGCAGGAGGTTGGACGCGCTGGCCGAGAGAATCCGCAGCGGTTGGTGGAAGCGGGCACCTGCCGCTAGCGGCGAGACTGATCCGGATCTGGTCGGTCGTAAAGAGATTCACGCTACCGCGTTTGCGACTGTGAGCGACGCTCTATCCGGGCACCACAGATGCCTTGTCGTGACTGCGGAGCCCGGCATGGGTAGAAGTCGTATCTTGGCCGAGTGCGCGAGGCGTGCGGCCTTATCGGGAGCGGTTACGGCTACGGCGCGTCCCCTCGGTAGCGACGCTGATGCGCCGTGGAGCACGATAAGTGCGCTGGTTCGCAACGGTCTCTCGAATGCTCCCGGCCTGACGGGGGCGGATCCTTCCTCGCTGGCTGTCTTGGCGTCAGTTGCTCCAGCGCTGGCTGATCGCTTCAAACCTGAATCACCCCGCGACGCCGCACACGTGGCGGCGAGTCTAGCGGCGGCTGTGAAGTCAATCACTGAAGAAGTGCCGCTGGTCATGATCGTGGACGATGCTCACTTTTCCGATGGTGCCTCGCTCCGGGCGCTGGGGCTGATGATGTCCGAGGTCCTGGAATCACCGGTCGCACTGATCATTTCCTCGCTGGTAACGAGCCAGGACGTCCCACGCGAGCTACTGAAACTTCACGCCGAGGTGGGCCGCGGAATTCCCGGCACCGCCATTCGTCTCGAGCCTCTCGATATTGAGGAAATATCCGAGTTGGTGGGTTCGTGGTCGAACATCGAAGCCATGGGGGACGACCGCGAACGACTTGTTCGCCGGGTGGCGTACGAATCGGGTGGGAGTCCCTTCCTCACGGTTGAGTTGTTGCGCGGCTTCGAAAAGACGGCGAGCCTTAGGGAGGACGCCATGGGTGTGTGGCCCCAACCGAACGCCACGCTGGAGAGTCCGCTGCCTTTTAGCATCCCAACTCTGGTCCGCCTCGCTATATCAGCTCAAGTTGTAGATCTCGACGAATCGAGCCGCCGTGTCCTCTGCGCCGCTAGCGTAGGAGGGACCGCCCTGGACCTGGATCTCATCGCCTTGTTGGTAAACGCACAGATCGAAGAAGTTGAGAATGCGGTAGACACGCTCGAACGGCACGATTTCGTGCAGTTCGACGGAACGCGGTACGCTTTTAAGGCCCCCATGATCTCCGATGTGGTGGCTCGCGTGTGCATGACGCGCGGTGAAAAGCAGCGGCTCATGCGCGGAGCAGTTGAGGCGCTAGCCAACCACACCGATCTGGAGTCTCGAGTACTCCGTGCCGAGCTACTCAGTGCGATCAATCCCGGAGACCAAGCCTTTGAGAACGCGATCGAGATTGCGGAAGCGGCGCTTGCCGCGGACAGCGTGCGTGCTGCCAAGCGCGCTCTTGCAGCCGCAGAGCGGTGCGTTGCGAAGGGCGTACCAGGTGGTGAGCGAATATCGAGTTTGAGAGGGCGTTTTCCAAAATAAAAAAAGCGCCGGGTCCCTTGGCTGACCCGGCACTCAAGTCGGCTATTCCTCTTTGGGTGGGTGAGGATTTGGTAGGTCGTGCCGACCTCTTACTGGACAGCAATCTATTAGCGGTCGCACAACTCTCAGTCAATTCGAACATTCAATCAGTCAATTCATTGTGATATAAAGGTTTAGGACATCAGATCGCGGCCTGTGGCCCATCAGAATACGTCCAGGTCGTTGGCTGAAACCACCCTCCCATCGTAGACCTCGCCGATTTCGCGCAGCAGATCCGCCGGAGTAGTGCCCCAAAATAACTGGTGATACAGTACGAGTACGCCGGGTTGTGCCTCCGCCGCTATCACTCCCAGTTCGTGCGTAGAGGTGTGCGCCCCCCTGTGATAGCGCTGCCATTCCGGCGCCCGCCCCTCGAGCGCAGTTGCACTGTACACCTCGTGAACCAAGACATCACATCTAACGCAATTCTCTGCTATGGATGCGCTCGGTGACGCGTCCCCGGAAACGACGATTGTGCGATTCGCAGTTTCGAACTTGTAACCATAGGCGTGCCGCCAGCTGTCGTGATTAACCCGAAACGCTGTTACTGTGACATTGGAGTCGGAATATATCTCGCCGGGCGAAACCTCGTGCCAATTGACACGGTACCCCTCAGGCGTCGCAGGCTGCGGACCGTCGATGCGTATCCTAATGTCTTCGTCGTACGCCGCCAGAATATGTTCCGCCATGTTGCCGATACCGGGAGGCCCGTACAGCTCCAGCGGTTCCTCTCGATCCGCCCCTGACCACGGAGTGAAGATGAGATCCGGAAGTCCGATGGTGTGGTCGGAGTGTAGGTGAGTGATGAAAGCGATGCGCAAGTTGGCCGGATCGAGCTGCGGCGTGCCATTCTGCGCCGCTGCCGCGGCACGGCGAACGATTCCGGGTCCGGCGTCAACCAGGTACGCAGCGTCACCAGCGACGATTGCGACTCCCGGACCGGAACGATCCGGAAGGGCGTTTGGGGTACCTGTTCCGAGGAAGACAACGCGGTCGCCTACGGCCGTAGCACTTGTCGCAGCCGACTCTACTGTGGAGGAACTGCACGCCATAAACAACATGAGCACGCAGCTGCAGAGAGCTGATTCTCCGGTGTTGCTCTTCATAGGTCATCGTCCGAGTTAGAATGAGCGATTAGCTGATGGCTGGTACAAGAGATGATACCACGAGCGGAGGCAATACAGTATGTTAGAGCCCGGCGGTTTCTTTCTCGATCATCATTGATGGAGAGTTGGAAATAGGAAAAGACATCCTACCGCTAGTTCAGCGAGAGCTTGGCGGTCTGTACGAGATCGAACGCGAGATTGGGCGTGGTGGAGCTGCGCGTGTATTTCTCGCCCGCAACACCGCGGGGGAGTCGGTGGCGCTAAAGGTTCTGCACCCTCAGCTGGCTGTGAGCGTTACCGCCGACCGATTCCTGAGGGAGGTGGCGCTACTCAAGAAGCTCGACCATCCGTTTATCGCGCGTTTCCTCGA
>JACZUR010000239.1 GCA_022573095.1 Gemmatimonadota bacterium
CCCGCTATAGTTGCACCGGATAATTTGCCGAGTTGAAGCACGCCGGCCCCACCTATGACAGGTATCGCCATCAGGAACGAGAACTCGGCCGCCCGTACCGGATCGACCCGCAGCCACATCGCGCCCACGATGGTCGAGCCCGAACGGGAAATGCCCGGCAAGATCGCAAGCGCTTGCGCGAACCCGGCAACCACGGCAGCGGGCAAGCCAACCGAACACTTGGGTTTGTGTCTGGGGGCTAGTGAACTCCATAGGATGACGCCGGTGAACAGAAAATTGAGACCTACGACTCGCAACGACCCGAACGACGACTCAATGGCATCCTGGAACAGAATACCGATCGCCCCTGCTGGAATCGTGGCGATCATGATCAGCCCTATGTATCTGATGGAGTCAATGTCGCCATGCACCAAACCATTGGCCAAAGATACGATGCGCGCTCTGTACACCACGACAATCGCCAAGAGCGTCGCAACGTGCAGCACAACTTCAACGAACACTCCAGCATTATTGAACCCAATCAACTCCTGTACAACGACAAGATGGCCGGAAGAGGAAATGGGAAGAAATTCGGTCAGTCCCTGCACGACTCCCAACACCAGCCCCTGCCACCAACTCACCGCTGCGTAACTCGCTCATAGAGGTCTTCATACAACGGTACGATCTTCTCACTGCTGAACACCTTAGCCCGTTCCACCGCCGCGCGCCTCATCTCCGAGAGTCTCTTCTCGTTCGTCAACAACTCGAGGGACCGAGCGGCCATAGCGTCTACGTCTCCTACCTCCAGCAGAAACCCGGAACTTCCGTCCTCTACTACCTCCGGTAACCCTCCGACGCGGCTTCCGATCACAGGCACACCGCAAGCCATCGCTTCCAGTGCCGCCAGCCCGAACGACTCCGAGGCGCTGGGCAGTAAAAACAGATCCGCCGACCGCAGTAGATCGCCAATGCCATCCATCTTTCCCAAGAATTGCACCGAGTCATCCAGGCCGCGGCGGCGCACTTCCTCCTCGGCCTCCAGCCGCGTGGGTCCGTCACCGACCAGCACCAGCACAGACGGAATTTCTTTTCTGATACGTTCCAGCACCGCAATCGTATCCGGCACACGCTTCAACTCGCGAAAGTTGGAGATGTGCATCAAAACCCTCGTACCGGGAGATGCGAAAGCCGTGCGGCAACTGGTTGACTCTGCCGGATAGTAAGTCTTGAGATCAACGAAGTTGGGAATTACCTCGATCTCGCAGCCTGTGCAGCCAAAAGCATTGAACGTTTCATCTTTCAAGTAGGTCGACACCGCAGTCAGGGCGTCGGACTGTTCGATTGAGAATCTCGTAATCGACCTGAACGACTGTTCCTGCCCGACCAGCGTTATATCGGTTCCGTGCAGAGTTGTGATGACCTTGAGTTCACGATCCGGCTTGATCATCTCACGCGCCAAAAAAGCAGCGGTGGCGTGCGGAATCGCGTAGTGCACGTGCAGAACATCCAGTTCTTCTCGGAGCGCCACTTCGTGTTGTTTTACGGCCAGTGCGAGCGAATAGGGAAAGTACTCGAGCAGCGGATAAGCCGAACTCAAATCAACCTCATGGAAGTACACGCGCTCGGCAAAACCCTGGAGGCGAAAGGGCGACGCGTAGGAGATTAGATGAACCTCATGACCGCGTCTGCCCAGTTCCAGTCCAAGCTCCGTGGCCACGGCGCCGGAACCTCCATAAGTAGGATAGCAAGTAATTCCTATTCTCACACGCGTTCTCTTTCACTCCATCGTTGTACCACGGACTCGGCCATCACCTGTGCACTCGCTTCTGTATCCAGACACATCACCGGTCCATCGTCTAGTTGATGCCTGAACCAGGTCTCCTGCCGTTTTGCATATCTGCGGGTCGCCGTGTTGATCCGGTCGGTCAACTCGTCAAGAGAGTTCTTCCCCTCTCTCCGAAGGTGCTGAACAATCTCTCTGTATCCGACGGCATCGAGACCCGCAGCTTCAGGATCGACGCCAGAAGAGAGAACCGACTCGACCTCTTCGATCCACCCATTCGCAAGCATTCTCTCAGTTCGCGCAGCAATGCGCCGGTGTAGTTCCGCCCTGGCGGCTGTCAATCGAATATACCAGGGGCACACTGATCCGGTCCCATCATCATGTTCCTGCCACCACGAAAGCGAGCGGCCGCTGAATAAAGCGACCTCGATCGCCCGGGTGGCCCGCTGCCGCCCGCCGCCACCGTACCTTGGATCAAGACGTTGCGCGAACGCCTCTATCCGTTCGCAGCGGGACGCCCAGGCCCTCAGCGCCTCGCGCCGCCCCTCCTCGATCTCCGGCTCGCTGAATATTCCCGACGTGAGAGCACGAATGTAGAAGCCGGTTCCGCCCACTATGACCGGGAAACGGTCGGGACCGGCATCGTCGATCCATCCCAATGCATCTCCGCAAAACCGGCCTGCACTGTAACTCTCTCCCGGATCGACAACGTCGATTCCCATGTGAGGTACTCTTGTCTGTTCTTCGGAAGTCGGTTTGGCGGTACCTATATCGAGTCCCCTGTAGACTTGTCTGGAGTCCGCTGAGATAACCGTCAACGGCCAATGTTCCGCCAGAGCGATTGCTAGAGAAGTTTTGCCGACCGACGTGGGACCTACAATAACCGGAATGAGCGGATTACGATCTTCCAAACCGGCGCTCCAGCTCCGGACGCGGAAGCCTCACTATCGTTGGGCGCCCGTGCACGTCATGCGGGGGGAGCTCGCACATGAACAACTGACTTACCAGACTGCGTATTTCAGCCATCTCGAGTTTTTCGCCGGCTTTTATCGCCGCCCGGCAACTGTACGTCGCAGCGAATCTCTCGAGTCTGTTGTGCAATCCGCCGAAGCGAACCCTACCGAGATCTGCCACTAACTCCTCGAAACATCGTTTACCGTCAAACCTCGGGTGCGGATTGGGCGTGGCGTGAATTACCACGGAGTGGCCTCCAAACGGTTCCACCTCAAAACCGATGCGCGACAAGAGTTCGTTGTACTCCTCTATCACGGCAAGTTCCTCAGCTGCGAGGTCAATCGTTATGGGGAGAAGCAGGTTCTGCGATGCCACACCGCCGCGCTCCAAGTTGTCCATCGCCCGCTCATAAATGATACGCTCATGAGCCGAGTGCTGATCGATAAACGCGACCCCGTCGGTACTCTCGCACACAATGAAGGAATTGAACACCTGCATGAATGGTCCGAGATCCGGGCGCGGCTGAGATTCGCTTTCATCGAACATGAAAGCAACCTGCCCTTTGC
>JACZUR010000038.1 GCA_022573095.1 Gemmatimonadota bacterium
AGGAAGTATGACCGGTTGGCTTATTGCCATCGGCGGCGCGTTTGTCGCCGGCATTGCCGTTATGGTCTCGGTAGCTATTACTACGTTGGGAAGGATCGAGCTAACCCGCGTGGTTTCGCGACGGCTGAGGGGCCTTTCCGCGGCCAGCAAATTCTTGGCATCGCAACCCCGGGTGCTGGATGCGGCGGACGCTCTTGCCAGTATTGGTGCGCTAATAGTGGGGTTCGGCATGTCGGCGGCGCTGGTTGGTTTGCAACCGCTGGTTATTGCAATTGTCATCTTCTTCCTTGCTGTGCCCGTAACGCTGGGCGTTGCATACGCGTTCCCAAGAGCGATAGCACTGCGCTGGCCGGAGCCGATCGCGCGGCAAGGGGTGGGACAAATAGGGAGGATCTCGCAATTGGTCGTAGCTGGGCTTCCTGCACGTTCGCTCGGCCGGCAGGGAGGACTAGCCGGCGCGCTGAAAAACGGAGACGCAGAACAATTGTTCGAAAAAAACGAGTTGAGCGTAATAACGGGGGTTCTGTCTTTCAACGAACGGCCCGTTAGAGATCTCATGACCCCCCGTGCCGATGTCGTCTCCGTTTCCGAGGGGACGCCGCTGGATGAGATCGGGCGCGTGTTCAGTAGGTCCGGATTCTCACGAGTGCCAGTCCACAGCGGCTCGCTAGATAATATCGTCGGTATGATTCACGCCTTCGATTTGATTAAGGTTAGTCCGGAAGGCGAACTGCCGCTGAGGCCGGTAGCGGTGGCGCCATCGAGTAAACCGTGCGGAGACCTCTTGGTCGAAATGCAGGACGAGAGGAGACACCTGGCGGTGGTGCTCGACGAATTTGGAGGTACGGCGGGAATAGCGACGTTAAATGATCTGCTCGAGGGATTGGTTACGGAACTCTTTAGCGAGGTTGCGACGCCCGAAAGGGACCCGAGTACAGAGCCGGTGGAGTTCGACGCGTCGACGCCGAGCGAACAGATTTCCGCTCACTTCGGAGTCAGGCTGCCCAAGACTCCGGAGACCATCGGTGGACTCTTGGTTGGCGCGGCAGGCCGCATCCCGCGCACAGGAGAACGCTTCGAAATCGGCGGACTTGAGATTGACGTAGTGGATTCCAGCCTTGCGAGAGTGAAGCGCATCGTGGTCCGAGCTACACCCGTGCGCACTGAACTTCTCAGAATTGATGGAGGACGTGGTGACGAGTAGGCCAAGATTTCGCCGGTACTTCATCACGGGACTCGTGGTGATCGCTCCGGTAGGTCTAACGGGGTTTGTGCTCGCTTGGGTGTTCCGCTCTCTCGATGCGATCCTGGGCGATCCGCTGCGTGCTGCAATCGGGATGCAAATCCCTGGGCTAGGGTTCCTGCTCCTGGTGGCTTTCATCTTCACCGTAGGGTGGGTGGTTCACCTCGCCGCTGGCCGGCAGCTACTACAGTGGTGGAACGCCGCCCTCGTGCGGTTCCCGCTGACAGGTCGGATCTACAACACTGTAAGTCAGATTGTGCAGACGGTTGTCGGGAGCCGCAAGAGAGTATTCAAGCGAGCTGTATTGGTGCCGTATCCAACCGACGATCTTTGGGCAGTTGCGTTCGTAACGCACGATGAACCCACAATCATGTCCGATGCGGTGGGTGAACCCTGCGTCAACGTTTTTGTCCCGACAACACCCAATCCCACCTCGGGCTTCCTGCTCTCGGTTCCGATACGAAAGATTCGCGATGTCGACATGAGTATCGAGGAGGCAACCAAGTTGGTCATATCGGCTGGTTCTGTTTTGCCCAGTGGGGCGGGAGACGTAGGGCGGCGCGGACTAGATCTCGACTCCCTCTTCACTACCACGCAGGACTAGGGTGAAATTCATGTTGCCAGTCATCCGCAGGACCTGAACTGATTTGAACGCTTCGGCATTGATAGAGGGGATCAAGGCTGGGGACACGGCGTCGCTCGCGCGGGCGATTTCGGTGGTAGAAAACGGAGACGACGGATTCGAGGAACTCTTATCCGAGATCCATTCGCTCGTCGGTAACGCTCACCGGATTGGAATCACGGGTCCACCCGGCGCCGGAAAATCGATGCTCAGCGAGCTGATAACAAGGGAGTACCGGTCACGCGATCACAGGGTCGCGGTTGTCGCGGTCGATCCCACGAGTCCTTATTCGGGCGGCGCTCTCTTGGGCGACCGCATTAGGATGGAGTCCGTCGCTCTCGACCCTGATGTTTACATTCGCTCCATGGCGTCGCGCGGAGCCACCGGTGGTCTCGCTACGACCACTTTGGAGGTCTGCGATATCTTGGACGCTTTCGGCTTTGGCAGAATCATCATTGAGACAGTCGGGGTAGGACAGAACGAACTGGCGATCGCCGCCACAGCCGACACATCTGCGCTCATACTGGTGCCCGAGAGCGGGGATGGCATACAGGTCCTCAAGGCCGGCGTGATGGAGGCGGTCGATCTCTTCGTGGTGAACAAGTCCGACCGGCCGGGAGCCGACAGGATGGTTCAGGAGGTCCAAGTGATGTTGGGATTCAGGGCCGGAAGCGCGTTACGGAACGTGAAGCCGCACCACGGACATCAGGCCGCCTCTACGGAGGCCGAAGAGAGATCCGGCAACGGTTGGAGCGTAACAGTGCTTTTGACGTCGGCGACGAAAGAGGAGGGAATTCAGCAATTGGTTGACGTCCTCGAAGAACACTGGACCTACCTTAACCAATCGGGAATGCTGGCCACTCGCCGCGAGGCGCGACTCGAGCGCCACGTCAAAGAAGTAGTCGAACGAACACTCAGAAACGCACTCTGGCAAGACAGCCGAGGAACCGCCATCTTGAATGAGGGGTTAGACGATGTGGCGAACGGCAGTGCCAGTCCTTATGCGGTGGCAAGACGCATCGTTGACGGACTGGAACTCGGAGCGAAAAAATGAAGAACAAAGAGTACGAGCTTTGGCGACAGGAATACGAAGCCGGTAGGAAACGCGACTTTGAGTTTGTAACTCAAAGTTCCACCGAAGTAGAGCCGCTGTACGCGCCGGCGGACGCCGACCAGAGCTATGTTGAGTCGCTGGGCTACCCGGGCCAATTTCCTTATACTCGGGGTATTCACCCCACGATGTACCGCGGCAAACTTTGGACCATGCGGCAGTTTGCGGGATTCGGTACCGCCGCCGATACGAATCGCCGCTACAAATTTCTGCTCGAGCGTGGCCAGACCGGGCTCTCCGTGGCGTTCGATTTCCCGACTTTGATGGGTTACGACTCCGATCACCCGCGTTCCGAAGGCGAAGTCGGAAAATGCGGAGTGGCGATATCCTCACTCGCCGATATGGAGACTCTGTTCGACGGAATCCCGCTCGGCGACGTCTCGACATCCATGACTATTAATGGACCCGCGGCGTTTCTGTTTTGCTTCTACGTAGCAGCGGCCGAGCGGCAGGGAGTGGATATATCGAAGCTGCGTGGCACCGTCCAGAACGACATTCTCAAAGAGTACATGGCTCAGCATGCGTGGGTTTATCCGGTCGAGCCTGCGCTCAAGATCATCGTAGATCTCTTTGAATGGGCAGCGGAGCATACGCCGCTCTGGAATACGATATCGATTAGCGGTTATCACATACGAGAGGCTGGCGCGACTGCGGCGCAGGAGCTCGCGTTTACGCTTGGAAATGGTTTCGAGTATGTGGAACGCAGTATCGACCGCGGTCTAGATGTCGACTCGTTTGCACCGCGACTATCGTTCTTCTGGGACGTCCACAACGACTTTTTCGAGGAAATCGCCAAGATGAGGGCGGCGCGACGGATCTGGGCGCGGCACCTCAAAGATCGGTACGGAGCCAAAGATCCGCGGTCGTGGAAGATGAGATTTCACTGCCAGACGGCGGGTGTCTCCCTCACGGCGCAGCAACCGATGAATAACGTGGTGAGGGTGGCGTACCAGGCTCTGGCCGCCGTTTTATCGGGCGCTCAGTCGCTTCATACGAATTCCCTCGATGAAACCCTCGCCCTTCCGACGGAAGAGTCCGCCAAGCTGGCGTTGAGAACGCAGCAGATACTGGCGTACGAGACCGGTGTTGTAAACGTGATAGACCCGCTGGGTGGGTCGTACTTCGTCGAGACGCTGACGGATCGTATGGAGCAGGAAGCGGAAGCAATCTTTGAAGAAGTTGCGAAGATGGGTGGTGTGGTGAAAGGCATCGAAAATGGCTGGTTCCAAAAGCAGATAGCGCGCAGCGCTATGCGTTTGCAACATGAGATCGAACAGAAACGCCGCAAAGTCGTAGGAGTCAACGAATTCGTTGAGGACGGCGAAGACGATGTTGAAATTCTGACCGTTTCCGACGAGGCGGACTCCACTCAGCGGCAACGTCTGGCCGAACTCAAAGCCAAACGTAATAGCGACCGGGTTCAGATCTGCCTCTCGGAACTGCATGGGGCGGCGGAACGCGAGGAGAACGTCATTCCCGCTATGCTCGATTGCGCGCGCTGTTACTGCACGCTGTATGAGATACGACACTCGCTCGAAAAGGTCTACGGAGCATTCCGAGAGCCGGTATTCTTTTAGAGTTCTACAACTGTTCCTAATTCTTGGCTGGAATGTCACTGACGCCGGCTGAAGCTAGCTTGCGAAGCGAATGAACGAGATGAAGTCGGCTACGAGTGGTACCCGAAAAAGGCCCATAAGAGTGCTCGTGGCGAAGCCCGGGCTGGACGGACACGACCGCGGCGCCAAGGTGGTGGCGGCCGCGCTTCGCGACGCCGGAATGGAAGTGATTTACACCGGGTTGCACCAGACCCCTGAGATGATTGCTACGGCGGCCGTTCAGGAGGACGTTGACGTCGTTGGACTCTCGATTCTTTCGGGTGCGCACATGACCCTCTTCCGCCGCGTGAAGAAACTGCTGGACGAACAGGGTAGGGGAGACGTGGTCGTGCTTGGCGGAGGCATCATACCCAGCGAAGACGTTCGAACGCTGGAGTCGGAAGGGATCGTCAGATTGTTCGGACCGGGAACGACCACCGGAGACATCGTCGACTTCATTAACTCTACGGTCGAAACGCGGGGTTAGTTACGGCTACTCGCGCGGCGGCACCTTCGCGAATGCTCAGACTCGCCGACGAGTATCGGGAGCTTGCGCAGCGCCTTACCCAAGGTGGCGGTCCCGAGAAGATTCTGATACAACACGAACGTGGAAAGCTCACGGCGCGAGAACGGGTCGATGCTCTTGTCGATGACGGGCACAGCTGGATAGAGATCGGCCTGCTGGTTGCGTACGACCGCTACGACGGCGGTGCGCCCGCTGCAGGAGTCGTCACGGGACTGGGTGTTGTGGCAGGCCGGGAGGTCGTGCTGGTAGCCAACGACGCTACAGTGAAGGCGGGATCATGGTGGCCTGAGACGATCAAGAAAATCCTCCGCGCGCAGGAAATAGCGATGCGTCAGCGAATTCCAATCATCTATCTGGTGGATTCGGCGGGTGTAAACCTTCCCTACCAGGAAGGTGTCTTTCCTGGGCAATACGGTGCGGCGCGAATCTTCTACTATAACTCCATCATGCGGCGTTATCTGAGAGTGCCGCAGATAAGTGCTGTGATGGGTCCCTGCGTGGCTGGTGGGGCGTATCTGCCTGCTCTCTCTGATGTGATTTTCATGGTAGAGGGAACGTCGTTCATGGGTCTCGGCGCGCCAAACCTGGTAAAGGGAGCTATCGGCCAGGTTATCGATGCGGAGGAACTCGGTGGCGCCGCGACACATACTTCCGTGAGTGCGGTAGCGCACTACAAGGCCGAGAACGACGTAGCGTGTCTAAAGATGATCCGCGACTACGTCTCACGCTTACCTCACGCGCCGGTTCCGGAGTTGGAGCCACGTGGTTCTGTCCGACCAACCGAAGATCTGTATGACATCTTGCCGCAGGACCACAGGATGGCATACGAGGTGCACGATGTGCTTGACTGTCTGCTTGACGAAGGCGGACTGGACGAATTTCAGTGCGACATCGCCCGCGAGATGATCTGCGGGCATGGGACCCTAAAAGGCCACCAGGTCGCGGTCATCGCGAATCACAGGGGAATGATCAGAGGCGCGGCGGGCGAGCAACCCAAGATGGGCGGCATAGTGTATCGTGATAGCGCAGAGAAGGTGGCGTATTTCATCGAGACAGCGAGCCGCGAGGGCCTGCCGCTGCTCTTCGTGCAGGACGTAAGCGGTTTTATGGTTGGTAAGGAAGCCGAACACTCCGGCATAATAAGAGCCGGCGCGCACTTCGTAGAAGCTATGGCAACCGCGGTCGTTCCAAAGATCGTGCTAACTGTGAACCACGCATCCGGCGCCGGCTACTACGCCATGGCAGGCCAGGGATTTGATCCCGATTTCATCTTTTCCCTGCCTACCGGTCGCATGGGAGTAATGGATGGTGATGCGGCGGCAAATGCGGTGTACGGATCCAGGGTGAATGACCCGGAGCTGGCGGACGAGGTTCAACAGATGAAAGATGAGTACGACCTGCACCTCGATGCTAGGTATGCCGCGGCACGAGGCCACGTCGATGCGATCCTGCTGCCCGAAGACATTCGTGACGCGCTTGCGCTCAGCCTCAGGGCGGCGCGGAACTACTGCGGGCCGCACCTCGGGGCGTTTGTCCTCCCCAAATTAGGCTATGGAGATGAATGAGCGCGAGAGTTAATCGACTGCGCGCGCTGGTGTGTGTATTCCTGCTGGCCGGCTGTGGTGGGCGGGCAATGCGTGAGACTATGATGGCCGTGCCGGAGAATCCGCCCGATTCCGGTGTTTCTGCTGTTAGACCCCGACTGCAGGACCGGAACTTTCCAGAGTTGCCTCCACAGATCGCCTACTTCGCGGGGCTGATGCCCCTCCGGGAGCTTGGCGTGACGAGATTTCTGAGTCGGTTTCCAGAGTACGATGGCAGGGGAGTGATCATTGCAATCATCGACACAGGGATCGACGCCGGTCTCGCTGGACTGCAAGAAACATCATCTGGAGTAACTAAAGTTCTGGATCTGCGGGACTTCTCTGGAGAGGGCGCCGTCGATCTCTCTCGGGTGGAGCCCACCTCCGAGGGAACCGTAATGATTGGCGATCGACAGCTCAGCGGTTTCGGGAGGCTAGCGAGACTTGCTCCGCCACCTTATTTCGGCGGGCAGTTCAGTGAACGGACACTGGGTAGGACCCGTGCCGCCGATGTAAACGGCAACGGGTCGACTGACGATGTGTTCCCCGTGGTAGTCGGGCGGGCGAGTGATGGCTGGGTTGTGATGACTGATACCGACGGTGACGGTTCATTGGCTAATGAACGGGCGGTTCGAGATTATCTGACTGCCCACGAAACGTTCACCTACAGATCCGCGTCCGGCGACCCCGGTCCACTGACGATTGCTGTCAATGCTTTCGGGGATGAGGTCCCCAGCGTGGCGTTCTACTTCGATAATGACGGACACGGTTCCCACGTGGCGGGTATTGCCGCTGGTCACGACATGTTCGGCGTGCAGGGATTCGACGGCGTGGCTCCCGGCGCGTATCTGTTAGGTCTCAAGATCTCGAACAACTCGCGAGGCAGCACGTCGGTTACTGGTGGTATCTTGCACGCACTGAACTACGCCGCGGTGTTTGCAGAGCAGCGGGGAATACCGTTGGTCGTCAACCTAAGTTTCGGTACCGGAAGCGAGGTTGAGGGAGCCGCTTCTATCGACTCGCTCGTCAACGACTTTACCCTAAAACATCCGCACGTGCTCGTCGTTATCAGCGTTGGCAACGACGGCCCGGGTATTTCTACGGTTTCTCAACCGGCGACTGCGAGCTACGCTCTTTCGGTCTGTGGGCTTCTCCCCGGTGCATTCGCAGAGGCGTCCAGTTCAGATATGCCGTCGGCTTCAGACATGCTCGGGTGGTGGAGTTCCCGGGGTGGTGAGGTTGCGAAACCTGACTTGTGCGCTCCCGGCGTGGCCTACTCCAATGTGCCGAGGTGGCGAACCGGTGCAGAGGTTTCAGCGGGCACGAGCATGGCCTCTCCGCAGGTTGCCGGCGCCGCCGCGCTGCTGCTCTCGGCGTTCGAGGAAGAGGGACGCTTCATTCGCGCGGTCGATCTCAAGATGTCGTTGCTGACTACAGCGACCCGGATACCGCACGCAACCGTTCTGGATGCGGGTCGAGGAGTGCCGGACGTACAACGGGCATACAGATGGCTGCAGGCTGCCCACCAAGCGGGCCTCTATCTCGTCGAAGCACTTCCCAGCGGGGGTAACACCTCTATTGCCTCAGCCGCTTATCGGCGGGCCGGGTTTCAATCCGAGAGTGATAGCATCCAACGATTCAGGGTTACTTCAGTTGGTGGTCAGCCGGCGGCGACGCTGCTGTTGGAAAGCGACGTTCCCTGGCTGCGAAGTCCTGAGACGGTGGAGTTTGCCGGTTCGCCGGTAACGATAGAACTCGTCTACGATACTGAACTCGTTAGGGAACCTGGACTATACGTGGGAAGTGTTTGGGCCACGTCGGCGACGGACACGTTGGCGGGGCCGATGTTTGCCCTCACGAACACTATCGTCGTTGCGACCGAGTTGCGCACGCCCGTCTCGAGGTTTGATTCGCTAGGACCTGGACAGTCGCAGCGTTACTTCTTCCAGATCGGCGCTGATGCAGCTGGATTACATGTTGAATTGGAGTCGCTTCGCGGCGTCGCGTCGCTCCATGTTTTCGAACCGAGCGGACAACCGCACCGGTGCGAACAGGAACAGGTCAGCGAGTCAAATCTTTGCCAGCCGAATTCGATTCATATATCTGCCAACGACGTCGTGCCCGGAGTCTATGAGATCACGGTAACGGCGTCGCAGGCGTGGCCCGTCAGCTACCGCCTGGGCGTGGAGACGCCTCCCCTGAGGGTTGGCTTTTCGGAGCCACTCGTTGCCACGTTATTCAATCACAGTAGTGAAGCGGTTATGACCGAAGTGCGCGGGCGCGTGGTCGGATTCGTACGTCAAGACTTGATACAGGGAAGCGGGTCCAGAGTTACGGCTCTATCGGCAAGAGTCCCGGACTGGGCCGATGAGATAGTGATCGATATCGAGATGGCCGACTCTTTGTGGAACCAGTTGACGGATCTCGGTGTTTCCGTTCTGGATTCGTCGGGCAATCTGCTGCATGCTGGCTGGGTCAAGTACGCGCGGGGGAGACTGCGAGTGCCGGTCGAGGAGTCGTGGATTGGCGCGCAGTTCGATCTCGAACTGCTTCCCGGTTTCGCTCACATGACGCCGCCTGAACATTGGGCGGCCCAGCTGAATCTAGCGTTCATGTTACGAACGCCGGTCGCGCTGGATGTTGTGGGTGCTCCTCCGCACGCATCACTTCGGGTGGCTTTCCAGGATTCGGTCGCGGTTCGGTTTGGCCCGGTGCCGGCCGACATAGAGATGCCCGAAGGCTTTGAACCGTTGGTGGAGATACAGGCTGCTCCGTCGCATGGAGCTACGACGACGGTGTATCACCGAGTCCATAAAGTCATTGATTAAACGTACTTCTTTCGAACCCCCCCCCCGCCGTTACGGATAATCGCGTGTGAAGTCGCCGGTTCGGATAGCGTCGGGGCAGGGGTTCTGGGGTGATTGGCTGGAAGCCCCTTATCATCAGGTCACAGGCGGCCCGGTGGACTATCTGGTGATGGACTACCTCGCCGAGGTGACGATGTCCATCATGCAAAAACAGAAGTCACGTGATCCATCTTTGGGTTATGCGAAAGACTTCGTTCCCCTGATGAGGCGGCTGTTGCCGCACCTGGTCGAGGGAAAGATCAAAGTCATCGCGAACGCTGGTGGAGTTAATCCAGGAGCGTGTGCAGAGGCTGTGATCGATGTTGCGCGGTCACTTGGGCTGGTGGGAAAGGTACGCATCGGTGTTGTGATCGGTGACGACCTTCTCGACAGGTTGGATGAGATAATTGCCAGTGGCGTTTCGCTGGAAAACATGGACGATGGCCGGCCGATATCTGAGGTACGCGATAATGTGCAGAGCGCCAACGCCTATCTCGGCGCATGGCCGGTGGTCGAAGCGCTGCGTCAGGGCGCGGATATAATCGTCGGCGGGCGCATAACTGATACCGGTATCACTCTCGCGCCGATGATATACGAGTTTGGATGGGAAAAGAGACAGTGGGACCTCATGGCCGCGGGTACGGTTGCCGGACACATGATCGAGTGTGGCGCCCAGTGCTCGGGTGGTAACTGTCTCGTTGGGTGGGAACAGATCCCGCGCATGGAGAAGCCTGGTTATCCGATTATCGAGGCGCACGCTGACGGGGAATTTGTTGTCACAAAGCATAAGGACACTGGTGGGAGGATCACTGTTCCTGTGGTTACGGAACAGCTCGTGTATGAGATGGGTGACCCCGCGAGTTATATCACACCGGATGTCGTTGCTGACTTCACCTCCATTCAGCTGGCGCAGGCTGGGAAGGACCGTGTGCGGGTATCGGGCGTTAAGGGGGCTCCCGAGACAGATTCACTCAAGGTATCGCTCTCATATTTTTATGGTTACAAGGCTGTTGGTACACTCGTCTACTCGTGGCCGGACGCGTTCAAGAAGGCCAAGCGTGCGAATGCGATCCTGCGGCGTAGGCTGAACGATCTGGGCCTGAAGTTCGAGCGTGTCTTGACCGAGTACGTCGGTGTGGATGCGACGCATGGACGCCTCGCTGGTAAGCCGGATCCCGATATTCCGGAGGTACAGTTGCGAGTGGGCGTGAGGGCCGAAGAGCGTGAACCCGTCGAACGGTTCAGTCGGGAGATAGCGCCGCTGATATTGAATGGCCCACCGAGCGTCACCGGTTTTGCGGGAGGCCGTCCCAAGGTAGAGGAGATCGTTGCGTACTGGCCCGCGTTGATTCCAAAGGACGCTGTCGAGACAAGAGTGGAGGTGTGGGATGCTTGAGGAGAGCCGGGAGCCGGGAGCGGGGAGCGGGAGCAGAAGTCTTACGGCTTGAGGCCTACCGCTTGAAGTTATTTTCGTGCAGCGTGCGGCGCGCAGTGCGAAGCAGTAAGCAGTAAGCAGTAGAGCGCTAAGGGTAAAGGATGAGAAAGACGAGAGAAGCAACTAAGAAAGTTCAGCTGGTGAAGCTGGCGCATGCGCGTAGCGGCGATAAGGGTGATACCGCCAACGTCGGCCTCATAGCACTCAAGCCTGGCTTCTATCCATTGCTTGCCAAGAAGGTCACCGCTGCCAGGGTGGCGCGGCATTTCAAGGGTATCATCGAGGGCGATGTTGAGCGCTTCGAACTACCGAACCTCAATGCTCTTAACTTTCTATTACATGGCGCATTGGATGGTGGTGGTACGATCTCGCTCAAAACTGACGCTCAGGGTAAGGTTTTCTCGACGGCGTTACTGCGCATGGAAATCGATGTTCCCAGGAGCCTGAAGCTGTGAAGAGACTCGAGACCAAGACGTCTGACGGCATCTTCGCGATCACGCTGAACCGTCCCGAGAAGCGCAACGCCATCGACATGCTGATGGTGGATGAATTGAGTGAGTCATTGGAGCATGCAGACCTGTCTGCGGACGTGCGTGCCGTCGCAATACGTGGAAATGGGAAGGATTTTTGTGCGGGCGCCGATCTGAGAGAGCTGCTCGAGTCGGTAGATCTTCCTTCGGAGGATAACACCCGCAACGCAATGCGGCTGGGCAATATATTTCTGAAGATCAGAGAACTGGCAAAGCCTGTCGTCGCGGTTGTTCACGGAAGGGCACTGGCCGGTGGATGCGGTTTGGCAACGGCATGCGACATCGTTCTGGCACATTCGGATGCGCAGTTCGGTTACCCCGAAATAAGGCGCGGATTCGTTCCGGCGATGGTGATGGTGATGCTGCGTCGAGCTGTGGGTGAAAAGGTTGCCTTCGAACTGGTGTCGACCGGCCGGCTGGTCAGTGCGGAAGAGGCGTTGGGAATGGGTCTGATCTCGAAAGTTGTTCCAGCCGAGACATTCGAAGCCGATGTGAACGGCGTGCTGGGGAGCCTCGCGGCGAGCAGTGGATCCGCCCTAGCACTTATCAAGCGTCAGCTATACGAACT
Source organism: Gemmatimonadota bacterium (assembly GCA_022573095.1). Lineage (GTDB taxonomy): Bacteria > Gemmatimonadota > Gemmatimonadetes > Gemmatimonadales > GWC2-71-9 > B16T1B5. Next base: position 12,060 of record JACZUR010000038.1, read on the forward strand.
CGAAGGGCGGTCGTTTCGGGAAGGCGTGGAACTTGGCGCGGAGGTAAACGCGCTAGCTCGGAACACAGATGAGTTTCGGGTGGCGGTGAAGAAGTTCTTGGAATCCTAGGTGAGTTTGGCGATTTGATTATTAGGGGAGCCAACCTGTAGGCGCTGGAGAAAATAATCGAGGGTGACCGCCGTCATGGATGCAGGGTCCACCCAAATATGAACATTGTTTCTCGCCTATTGCCGATCGGTCTGT
>JACZUR010000240.1 GCA_022573095.1 Gemmatimonadota bacterium
CAAACGTGGGACGGTCTAGCTCCTCCCGGCTTCATCATGAGATCCGTATATTTAGGCCGATGCATCTAGAGAATGTGCGGCATCTGGCGGCAATAACTGCACTGTCAACCGTTACCGGGTGTGGCAGCGCGGCGATAACATGTGAGCAAAACAAATACGGTGGGACGTGACCACGGTAGACTTTCCAGGCGGTCCTGACCAAGATTAAACGCACCGATCGAAGGCCTCATTTTCTTCAGATAACCGAACCAAATTGACCCGTCAGGAGGACTGCTGCACCGCGCCCTAGAACAGCTACGCCACCACATCCAAAGGTCGGAGACGGCAGGTCCCGTCGCCCTGGCGGTTATCGTTGGGCTCGGTGCGGCCGTCGGGGCTGTTGGGCTGCGGGCGCTGATTAGGGGCGCCCAGTGGCTCTTCTTCGAGCAAGGGGGCTCGCTGGTCGAGTTCTTCGGTCTTCCGGGAGCGTTGTCACGCATTCATCTGCTACTGGTTCCCGCCATCGGTATGGTAGTGGTCTCTTGGATCGTGCGCCGTTTCGCTCCGGAGGCGGGCGGACACGGAGTGCCCGAGGTGCAGTATGCGGTAAGAGCGCTAGGTGGTAAGATCCGTCCCCGCGTTGCGGCCATCAAGGCTATTGCCAGCGGTATATCGATCGGCTCGGGCGGATCCGTGGGACGTGAGGGACCGATCGTTCAGATTGGCTCTGCGCTTGGCAGCTCGATAGGCCAGGCTGCGGGGCTCGGCCCGGAACAACTAAAAGGAATGGTGGCAGCCGGTGCCGCAGCGGCCATCGGAGCAACCTTCAACGCCCCGATCGCCGGCGTAATGTTCGCGGTTGAGGTCATCCTTACTAGCTTCGCCGCTCGCTCCCTATCGCTGGTGGTTATTTCGGCCGTAACAGCGACGGCTGCATCGCAGTGGTTCCTCGGCAGAGAACCCGCATTCAGGTTGCTCCAGCCGTTTACGTTGGTGAACGAGCGCGAGTTCCTGCTCTATCTGATCCTGGGCATTCTGCTCGGCGGGCTGGCCACCCTATACATCCGAAGCGTGTACTGGTTCGAACACTCGTTTGCCCGCTGGAAGACTACGCCGTCCAGGAAAGCTATCGCCGGCGGACTCGCGGTCGGCGCGCTCGGATTTTTCGGCAGTGACCACATTTTCGGAATCGGCCACGAGGGCGTCGAACTCGCTCTCCTGGGCGATCTCGCTATCTGGTTCATGTTGGCGTTGATAGGACTCAAGATGCTGGCGACGTCGATCACTTTGGGTGCGGGAGGCTCAGGCGGCGTATTCGCGCCGGCGCTGTTTATCGGAGCAATGGCCGGTGGAGTTTTTGGTAAGGTGGTGCACACCCTGTTCCCTCTGTGGACCGCTCCGTCGGGGGCCTACGCGCTCGTGGGTATGGCCGCCCTCTTCGGGGCAGCGGCGCACGCCCCTATTACGGCGATCGTGGTCCTGTTCGAAATGACGGACAACTATCAGATCATCCTGCCGCTCATGTTATGCGTGGTACTGAGTCACCTTATCGGCGCACGGATCTTCCCCGACTCTATCTACTCACTGAAGCTGCGGCACAAGGGATTGATCGCAGGCGGCGTGCGCGAGACCAGCGTACTCGACTTTGTACTTGTAGCGGACGCGATGTCGGAGGAGTTCGACACCGTCAGCGCAGAGTTGCCTCTGTCAGAGTTGGCTACAAAGGCAAAGAGAAGTCGTACGCGCAGTTGGCCCGTAGTCGACGACAAAGACGTATTGCGTGGCATAGTAACGGAGACCGACCTGGAAAAGGCTGTGCTTGAGGAGAGGGATTTTGAAACCCCAATCGCAGACATCATGACCAAGGCGGTTGCTACCTGCTCGCCGAGGGACCCGTTACGTCGTGCATTCAGAAAATTTGGTGAACTGGATGTGCAACTCATCCCGATCTGCGACGAAGAGGGCGGCCAGGTGGTGGGCGTGCTGCGCCGCCATGAAATGAGCTGGGCGTATAAGGAATTGACTGACGAGCACCAGCGTCTGCTCAACCGAACGGGCGGCGCCGAGATGCGCGAGTCCGCCAATGCATATCAGGTAGAGTTTCAGGTTGCAGAAACGCATGATGCGATCGCGTTTCGTCGGCTCAGCGATTTGAAATTCCCCCCGAATGTGTTGGTAGTGTTCATCCGCAGAGGAAACCGGGGCTTCGTTCCGGGCGGGGGGACCCGAATCGAGCCGGGAGACGTGTTGGACGGTGACGCGCGACGCGTAGCCCGTTTCCTCGAAAAGCCCGACGAGAACACGGCTCGACGGCTCATTGACGCTGGCGCGTTGTGGAACAGTGGCCTGTTCGCGTGGCGGGGAGAGCGATTCAAGCGGGAAACCGCGATGCACGCACCGGAGATCAGCCCACACTGGCGGTACCTCGAATCAGGTGACGTCACGCGGTTCTTCGACGCTGTGACTCCGATAGCCGTGGACCATTCACATTTCGAGCGGAGCGAGAGGGTAGCGGTGATCCCCGGCAGGTTTCCCTGGGATGATGTGGGTACGTGGGCTGCGCTCGCCCGGGTTCGGCCAACCGACGGTCATGGGAACGTGTGTGTCGGTGCCGCGCATATGCACGAGGCGGAAGGATGCGTCGCATGGGCTGAGGAGGGCACGGTCGTGGTCGATGGAGTGAAGGATCTCGTCATCGTGCGGGCCAACGGTGTGACCTTGGTAACGAGTTGTGACCGGGCCGCGCAGCTGAAAACTTTGCTGGGGACGCTTCCCGATGAGCTGCGAATGCTACTGTGACAGACCTCTTCTTTCTCGAGCCCGACGAAGGAGACGCCTGGTACCCGTTCGTCGACTGCCGTCCCGTGTGCGAGCTGCGTGTCGGTGCGTGGCTCGTCAGGGAACGCTGGGAAGGCGTGTCGCGGGCCGAGTCCGCCGCCATCTTCGCCCGCCGCCATCTTCACGGGTTTGTGGAGGACGGCACGCCACCGGTCCGCGAGCGATCGCCTGTCGCCGGACCTGCGTTCGTCGCCCGCTCCGACTTCGCGCCGTCGGGCGCCGCGCCGACGCTGCCGAAGGGGCCGGCCTCGCTGGTAAACGACGGTGTGGTCGTCGGGTGGTGGGTGCCTGAGGGGACGACGTGGAACGGGGAGCTGTCAGGTGCGCAGGAGGTGGAGATAGAGGGCGTCGCGCTTCTTGGTGCCTGGGACGTGATCACCGGCATGGAGCATCTTCTTGCAGCCGACGTTGCGGACTTCACGCACGAACC
>JACZUR010000039.1 GCA_022573095.1 Gemmatimonadota bacterium
TTGGGAGTTGTGAACTGCCTTGCAGCGATCGAGGCGGGTGTGGACAGAGTGCACGCGACGGCATTGGGTGTAGGAGAGCGAGTTGGGAACGCAGAAATGGATTTGCTGATTGTCAATCTGTATTTGCTCGGTGCCCACACGAGCGATGTATCGAAGCTGCGTGACTACTGTGTTCTGGTTGCCGACACCTTTGGCGTTCCTTTACCGGCGAATTATCCGGTGATGGGTCTGGATGCGTTTCGAACGGGTACTGGGGTCCATGCGGCCGCCATTATCAAGGCGAAGACAAAGGGCGATGACTGGCTCGCCGACCGTATTTACTCCAGTGTGCCAGCGGCCACGTTCGGAGCAAAACAGACAATCGAAATTTCGCCCGTGTCCGGACTTTCGAACGTAAAATACTGGTTGCAGGAACGCGGCTACGATTCGGGCAGCGAGGCGGTATGTATGGCGCTGTTCGAGGCTGCAAAAAAGGCCGACAGAGTGTTGTCGGAAGAAGAGTGCAAGAAGATAATCTCGGGATGCGACACTAACTCTACAGTGACTGGGACATAGCAACGTCAGCTAAGTTTTCCGATCTGGTTTCGTCGTACCTGGACCTGCGCTGGAATATCGATCCGGTTGCAGCTTCGGCAGAGGGGTTATCGGAGCATGATGGCAGGTACGGGTCGTTCACGCAGCAGGATGTGAAGGCCCATGCTGCTGCTTTGAAATCGATGTCCGGCGCTCTGGAAGAGGCCACGGTAGACGGATTACAGGACGAGGTGGATCGCACTGCGCTGCTCGGTGAGATTCGGGTGCAGATCAACCGTTTTGTCATCGAAAAGCCCCATCAGAAGAACCCGCAGTTTTGGCTGGATCACGTGCTCGAGGGCCTTTATCTACTTCTCGTTCGCACCGACCGCAGCGAGAAGCATCTCGTTTCTGCCGCGACAGATCGGTTGCGGGACTTGCCCCGTGTGCTGAGCGAGGCGAAGGAAACACTCGAGGACTGCCCCCAGATATTAGTTGATACCGCGATAAAAACCGCAGCGGGTGGAGAAGAGTTGGTGCGACTTGTGTCGGACAGATTTTCCTCGTCTGAAGATGACGAGTTGGGCGCTGCAGCCGAGGAGGCCCTGTCGGCTCTGGGTGATCTGTCGTCGATGCTGAGCGAGGGGGTCGTTACGGGGAACGCAGAATTCGCCATTGGTGAAGAAGCTTTCAACTTCCGACTGCACTATGAGCATGCGCTGAATCGCACTGCACCCGAATTGTGGCGGTACGGCTTGAGTTTGATCGACGAAGTGGAAGGTGAGTTGGAAGAGATCGCTCGCGCGACAAAGTTTGCTGGTCACTGGAGCGATCTCGTGTCGGAACTGCGAGAGGAACACCCCGCGGCTGAAGAACTGGTCGACGCATATGCCTCTGAAATGCGGAGGGCGATGGAGTTCGTCGTAGCAAACGACATCGCGCTCATACCTGATGGCCGTCTGGATGTCGTGGAAACTCCGGGATTTCTCAGACCTCTTGTTCCGTATGCCGCCTACCAGCCGCCCGGGGCGTGTTCCGCCGAGCGGACAGGTCTTTTTTATGTCAGTATGCCGGACGCCGCTGCCTCTGACGAAGATCAAGATCGGATGCTCCGGGATCATTGCTACCATGAGCTCGCATCCACGGCTCTTCATGAAGGTTATCCCGGCCATCACCTACAGATTCTCACGGCGCAGCAGCAGTCGAGCGATGTGCGAAAGTTCATAAGCTCGCCAATCACGGTTGAAGGATGGGCTCTTTATTGTGAAGACATGATGGGTGAGCAGGGGTTTTACAGCACGATTGAGCAGCAGCTGTTTCAAAGAGTGCAGTTGTTGTGGAGAGCTGTGCGAATTGTGGTGGATGTGGGGCTGCACACAAGGGGTATGAGCGTAGAGGAGGCAGAGCAGATGCTTGTCGAAAGAGCGAAGCTGGAACGCTCAAACGCTGAGGCCGAGGTGAGACGTTACTGCAATGCTCCCGCGTACCAGCTCTGCTACGCGGTAGGGAGGCGCGATTTCAAGTTGTTACGGGAGGCGTATATGCAGCAGCAGGGCTCAGATTACTCCCTCGGTGCCTTCCATAAAGCCGTTCTCGGGTATGGTGGGATTCCCACTAGTCTCATTGCTTGGGGACTGGGGCTCGATTTGACGTACGGTTAACTTGCGGCAGTCGGTTGCAGAGGTGGAAACTTGAGTATACGTTCGAGTTACCCTTAGACAGACAGGCGCGCTATTACATTCTCGAACTCTGATCAGGGGTCATTCGACTCCCAGCGCGGCCACGCTTCCGCTGCGATGCTCGCCGAGCAGCCCGAGAAGCGATCTGTTGACGATTCTCAGATGGCGGGCAAGGGTGCGATTGTGACCGGCGGTGCGACAGGATTGGGCAGAGCGATCGCTCTCGAGTTTGCCAGCAGGGACGTCAACGTTGCTGTCAATTATATCCAGCTTCCCGGACGCGACATTGCAGCTCAGGCCCTTCTCACGGAGACGGAGTTGCGGTCATTTGGCGTGAAGGTTTTTTGCTCTGAGTGTGATGTACGTGATTCGGAAGACGTGGAACGTTTCGTAAGCAGTGCCAAGGCCGAACTCGGCGGTTTGCACTTTCTCGTCAATAACGCTGGGATCGCAAGAGATGGGGCGCTTTGGCGACTGTCGACCGAGTCATGGGATGACGTGCTGCGTACGAACGTGACGGGAGCATTTCATTGTACACAGGCGGTTGCTCAGCACTTCAGATCACAACATTTTGGCAAGATTGTAAACATCTCCTCGCATCAGGCCCAACATCCTGGCTTTGGAGTGTCTAACTACGCGGCGAGCAAAGCTGCGCTAATTGGACTTACGAAGGCCGCGGCCGTGGAACTGGGACCATCCAACATCAACGTCAATGCGGTGGCTCCTGGTTTCGTGCACACCGATCTTCTGGATGCACTGCCTGATGAAGTAGTCGACAAGGCAAAGAAGAGCTCGGTTCTCGGAAGGCTGGCGGAACCTCGCGACATCTCCCGCGTGGTGGTCTTCCTCTGTTCGGAGGAAGCGAGACATATAACGGGCCAGGTGATAGTGGTAGACGGAGGAATGACGCTGACCTAGCGCGAACCGGCTTGCACTAATGGCGTGCCCTTGCCAATTTCCAAGTCCAATGATGACAACGAAATAGAGGTTCTCGATACGTGGCTAACAGTCCGGTTGGAGTAAGCCGCGGGGGTGGAGTTGCCACCCTCGTGGTAAGACGGCTGGCGCTGCTGTTGGTGGTTACATCGATCGCCGGCTGTCGAGCGTCAGCGTCCGCTAACGCTGTTGGTCCCCAAGGACTTCCGCTACCCGTACCGTTGATGCTTGGTCAGCAGGTGAGTGTGTATCCACTGACGCTGGTTATGTCCGACCTGTCTCTTGGATGGGCGGACTTGCTGGTACCGCGGCGGGAGGCCTTGGACAAAGCGGACAGCATCATCAACGCTGCACTTACCCAACGCTCTCCAGAAGTTGAGTGGATTCCGCCCGCAGCGCTTCGTCGCGCCGCTAGCCGCGCGCCCGGACTGCTTTCGGAACCCGATAGAATCGGTACCGCAGTGCTAAGATCACCGTCGCTCAATAGGCTCCCTGATCTTCTGGCGAGTCAGATGCGAAACTTGAGCGGCGTCGCCGGGGGACGCCTAGCGCTCGTTCCGGCTAGCCTGGTCTTTACCAAAGACGAAGTGGGGATGGGCAGGGCCGAACTCACGTTAGTGCTGGTCGACATCCGAACCGGGTTCGTGAGGTGGCGTAACCGGGCCGTCGGTAGCGGAACGGGGCCGTGGACGGCGCTGTGGACCGCTCTCAAGACACTCACGCCCGGACTTCCTTGATCCCAGCGACGTTGATAAGGGGCGATGGAATCGGCCCTGAGGTTACGGGTGCCACCCTTCAAGTTCTCAATGCCGTGGGAGCCGAGTTTGAGTGGGATGAGCAGGTTGCTGGGATGGGTGCCCTCGAGGACGTGGGCACACCGCTGCCGGATTCTATGGTCGAGAGTTTTCGAAAGACAAGACTTGCGCTTAAGGGCCCGCTAACGACTCCAATTGGTACGGGATTCCGGTCTGTTAGCGTCGCCCTTCGCAAGGAATTCAAGCTCTACGCGAATGTGCGACCCGCGAGAACAATGGTTAGCGGAGGGCGTTATGAGGACGTGGATATAGTTCTCATCAGAGAGAATACCGAGGGTCTCTATATCGGGTTCGAAACGGTCATACCCGTTGCAGACGATCCTCGTGCCGTAGCTCAATCTGTTGCCATAGTTACGAGAGCAGGCTGCGAGCGCGTCACACGGTACGCGTTCGAGTACGCTTTAGCACACGGGCGCAAGAGAGTAACGATTTGTCATAAGGCTAATATTCTCAAGGCGGTGAGCGGGCTGTTCCTGGATGTTGCCAGAGAGGTGGCCGCCGAATACGAGGGTAGGGTCGAGGCAGACGACGTGATTATAGATGCATGCGCCATGAAGCTTGTGATGGACCCGAGTGCCTTCGATGTCATCGTTACGACAAACATGTTTGGTGACATCTTGAGCGATCTGATAGCCGGCCTCGTGGGCGGTCTGGGAATGGCTCCCGGTGCCAACATAGGTGCCGATGCTGCCCTTTTCGAAGCTGTACACGGCTCAGCGCCCGACATTGCAGGCAAAGGAGTGGCCAATCCCACGGCGATGATCCTCGCCGCCTGCATGATGTTGGATCACATAGGCGAGAGCGAGAGGGCTCGGCGAGTGCGTGATGCACTTGGCGCGACCCTGCGAAAGGGCGATGAACTCACTCCCGATCTAAAAGGGGACGGATCAACGGAGGGTTTTACCGATGCGGTTTGCAGGCGGCTTGATTGAGCACGAATGCCCGCGGTGCCACAAGGAAGTTGCACTGGCGTTCGGCACGATTTGTTCGGAATGCAGCGCTAGTATCGAAAAGCGGGCTGCCAGGGCTGGCAGGCTGATCGCGGGTTTGTCGACGATCGTCATGGCCGCTTATGTCTTGGTTCAAATGCCTAGCGACAACACAGGCCGCATTATCGGAGCAGCTTCTGTTGCTGTGTGGTATATGTTGAGTTATCTAGTCGTCAAGCGGGTGGCACGGCTAATCTATAGCTGAGTTGATATGGAATTTGGATTCAGTCTAGTACATGTGTCCGACCTCCATTTCGGAGGAGTTGCCGATCTGTATCAGATAGAGGCTCTCGAAACGGTGATTCCCGACATCGAACCGAGGGTAATCGTTATTTCTGGTGATATATCTCAGCGTGCCAGGCACGGCGAACTCCAACGAGCGCGCGCTTTCGTTCGCGAAGCTGGACGGACGGCTCCGGTATTCATCATTCCGGGAAACCACGACGTGCAGTGGTGGTGGAGGCCGTTTATCCCGTTTGGTTCCGCTGCGAAGTATCGCAAGTACCGGCAGTACTTTGGTCACGAACTGGCCCCCACTCTGGAGTTTCCGGAGGCAATCATTACCGCTGCAAATACATCCCACGGCGTAGCTTGGGGATCGCTCACTCCACGCCTCCGTGACGTTGCAGTAAAAGGACACTTACCAAAGGGTGAAATCGACAGAGTCCGGAAGATCTTCCGCGAAGCTGACGAGTCCCAAACGAGAATACTGGTAATGCATCATAATTTGTTGCGGGGAGAGCTCTCCAAGCGCATGGGACTCGCCCGCTGGCAGCAGGCGCAGCGCCGCGTCGTTGAGAGTGGCGCCGATATCGTGCTGTGCGGCCACGATCACCAGGACGGTGTGGATACGTTGGACGGTGTCGTAGTAGCATGCGCCGGAACGTTGTCGGGACGGTCGCGTGGTGCCAGAGCTCCACTGTTCTACCGGATAGGCTTCGACAACCGCGGTGTCCACGTAGAAGAATATCAGTGGAACGCCACCGAACGGATGTTTCGACGCGCCGACGTCCACGCGTTTGCAAGAAGACGTGTCATACATGAGGAAGCAGTCAGAAGCAGCATTGGCTGACCGCCATCTGCTCGGGAGCCGGCTCCGAAGCGCTGGGCTGGCGGGCGCAGTCATTGTTGAAGTACATGAGAACGCGAGCGTAATGGTTAGTAGGACGAGGACTGGATCGTTGCGCGTGCACCGCGGATACGCTTACGCGTCGGATCACGTCCTGGAAGCGATTGTCAGGTATATCACACCAGGTGCGGGGCGAGTCGGAGTCAAAGAAGCGGAAAACATTTTGCTGTCGTTTCGAGTGCACGACTACGTGCCACCCAAGAAAATTCACATGCGTAAGTCCCGTCTAAAAACGGGAGATCGAACTTACATTAGAAAACTTCGGAAGCTCCATCAGGCGCTAAACGAGCTACATTTCAAGACAAAACTTTCCCATGTACCGATTAGCGTATCGCATCGCATGCGGATTAGGCTGGGCGAGATTACGATTGCAGACTGCGAACCCAAGGTCGTACAAATTTCGCTAAGTAGGGCGCACCTCGAGCGAGATCCTTGGAAAGAAGTTGAGTGTACTCTGCTCCATGAAATGGTGCATCAATGGCAGGTGGAAACAGGACTGGAAGCGGATCACGGCCGCGAGTTTCGAGAGATGGCGCTACGCGTGGGAATCCAACCGGCCGCAACGCGCGACGTTGCAGCAGTGGTGAGTCACAACCGTTTGAAAGTGAATAGTTGACAGTTATGCCTTTCAAAGGTGTTGATTTTTACGATATAGATTCTCTCCTCTCCGAGGAGGAGAGGGCTGTTCGAGATACCGTGCGAAAATGGGTTGACGATGAAGTCATGCCCATAATCGGTGAATACTACATTGAAGGAAAATTCCCGTCCCAGCTAGTTCCCCAGATGGCTGAGCTTGGATTCTTTGGCGCGAACCTACCAGAAAAATTCGGCTGTGCGGGCCTCAACAACGTCGCCTACGGCCTGATCATGCAGGAATTGGAACGAGGTGACAGCGGCATCAGGTCGTTCGCGTCCGTCCAGGGTGCATTGGTCATGTATCCTATCTACCAGTTCGGTAGCGAAGAACAGAAGTCCGAATGGCTCCCAAAGCTTGCTAGCGGTGAGGCGATTGGTTGCTTTGGACTTACGGAAGCCGACTTCGGATCCAACCCCGGTGGTATAATCACAACGGCAAGAGAGACATCCGATGGATGGGTCCTGAACGGCGCGAAGATGTGGATCACCAACGGAACCACTGCAGACGTCGCGATCATCTGGGCGAAGACGGGCGAAATCGAAGATGTTTCCTCGATTCGCGGTTTCATCGTACCGACCTCAACGGACGGGTTCTCAGCAAAAGATCAAAAAGGGAAACTGTCTCTCCGGGCTAGCGACACGAGCGAACTGGTACTGGAGGACGTCGCGGTGGATAGCGGAGCCTTGCTTCCCAACAGTGCGGACCTCAAGAGCCCGCTCATGTCTCTTACCCAGGCCCGATACGGTATTGCATGGGGTGCTCTCGGTGCGGCAATGGCATGCTACGAAGAAGCGGTAAATTACTCGACGAATCGTGTGATGTTCGACAAACCCATTGGTGGATACCAGTTGCAGCAGGCCCGCCTGGCTGAGATGCTGACCGAGATAACGAAGGGACAGCTGCTAGCGCTGCAGCTTGGAAGGTTGAAAGACAAGGGAACTATGACCCCCCAACAGGTATCGCTGGCGAAGCGCAACAACGTAAACATCGCGACCGATGTTGCTCGAGAAGCCCGCCGCTTGCTTGGTGCGAACGGAATCCTCAGCGAATATCAATCGATGCGCCACATGGCCAACCTGGAGAGCGTCTACACGTATGAGGGCACCCACGACATCCACACTCTGGTGCTTGGCCAGGCGATAACCGGGATGAGCGCCTTTTCGTAACCGGGGGCAGGTGGGGGCGGTGACGGGGGGTGAAGGGAGGCTCGGTGTAACCTCCCTCAGGTTCAGGCGCGTGGTTTGTTGATACGGTGCAGCCGGATCTGCTCGATGTCCAGATCGTCCCGAACTATCCCCAGCACATAGTCACTTCCGATATCCAGGATTTGCAGTCCGGTGGGGATCGCAATCTGGCCCAGGTAATTGCCGGTGGGATCGAACACGGAACGCCACTGTTCGAGCAGCCCCGGTATCGGATATTCTTCCACCCAGATATTCCCTTCTGCGTCCAGGTCAAAGCTCCGGTATGCAGGAAAGAATCCAGGCAGCGGTGCTTGCGACTGCCGGTGCGAGCGATCGACGCGTAACTCCGCATGGCGTTGAGTTACGGGTACCGGTTCGTGTTCTCTTGAAACGATAGTATGCAGCGTACCCGTTAGGTCCAATACCCTGATCTCGTAGATGTCATTCGACCCCACATAGATACTGTTGTCTGCTACCCTGTAAGTGGTAAAGTGCGGGAATATCGCTTGCTCAAAACCGCCCCCGCCCCCGCCTCCACTGACATAGATTTCGGGGCCTGGAAAGGTTCCCATCTCAGCGGCCGGGATCGCCGAGGGGCCGTAGTTGAAGAGTCGCTGCGTAAGACGTACGAGACCCTGGTTTCGGCCCGCCGGAGGAGCGAGCGTGCTAACGACCAGGCTGCCGTTTGCGGCGATACCTTCCAAATTCGCAAAAGATGGAATTGAATTGTCTGACTGAAGTGTCATCGAGCGCGTGAATGATCCAGTCGTATCGAAGATCGATAGCCTTTGAGTGCGGTGATCGAACGCTGCGATACGACCTTCGCCGTATCTGCCGATCCACGTAATACTTCGAAACTCACCGGGACCGGACCCCTCCCGCCCTGTGGAATACAAGTAAGAGCCTTGGCTTGAGTAAAAACTGAGTTGTTTGTTCCCATCGTCGGCGGCGACGATCGTACCGCTTGCAAGCCTTAGAGCGCCTGCAACCCGGTACAGTGTGTGGGCGCCTTGCGTACCGTCTCGACCGGCGCTCATTGTCGCATTGGATTCCACCGTCCACCGATCTGCCGGTTTCCATGACGGTTCTTTGTTCGTGACTATGGTCACTCCGGCGCTATCTACGCTCCGACTGCTGTGGATGGATTCCGGGGAACCACACCCAATGGCGAGGGACAGGAGAGGGAGAGATGTGTGGATGAACGATCTGCTTGGTAGATTCACAATGCCAGCTCCGGATGATGTTGGATGACGTCTACGTTCGTCATAGCGGGTCATTCCGGACTAACCAAAGTAGTGCGAGATGGACCGATCTCTTGCGCCCCCGGATAACTTGGTCAGGTTCGACACCTCCGATTACCTTTAGTCGCGTGTAGTCGCGTGCGGCGAGATGCACCAGCGTTCGCCGCTCCGGTGCGGTGCCAACCAGAAGATGGAGCCAATGTGAAAATTGCTGTCTGCATCAAGCGAGTCCCCGATACGGAAACCCGTATCAAGATCGCTGATGACGGAAAGTCGATAGTTGAAGCTGGGATCAAGTTTACGTTGAATCCCTACGATGAGTATGCGATGGAAGAGGCTCTGAAACTCAAGGAGGCCGCCGGTGAGGGCGAGGTGATAGCTATTGCCGTCGGAACTGATTCATCTCAGGAGACGATCCGCACTACACTGGCGATGGGAGCCGATCGAGGTATTCTGCTCAGGATGGAAGACGCCCCTCACGATGTTCTTGCAACCGCTAGAATTCTTGCCACCGAACTACGAGATGGCGATTACGATCTAATTTTGTTCGGCAAGCTGGCGATCGATGACTACAGCCAGGCTGTCGGTACAATGGTTGGCGAGCTACTAGGGATCCCGAGTGTAAGCGCAGTGGCGACACTCACGATCTCCGATGGCAAAGGCACAGCTGAGCGGGAGATTGAGGGCGGAGTAGAAGTGGTCGAGTTCGCCCTTCCGGCGGTGATTACGGCGGACAAGGGACTCAACGAACCGCGATATCCGGCACTACGCGGAATCATGATGGCCAAGAAAAAACCGCTTGAGGTTAGGGATGTATCTTGGGACTCGGTCCAGGTCGAGCTACTGAGTTTGGAACTGCCTCCAGCAAGAGCCGCCGGGAGGATCGTGGGCGAAGGTGTTGCAGGTGTGGGCGCGCTGATTGAGGTGCTGAAGTCGGAAGCGAAGGTGCTGTGATGGGTACCGTACTGGCGGTACTGGAACAGCGCGACGGAACCTTAAAGAAGGTTTCGTACGAAGTGCTTTCCGCTGCGCGCCAGATAGCTGAGAAGACCGGCGACGTCGTACATGCAGTTGTCCTAGGACCGCCCGAAACTGATGTGACCGGTCTGGGTGCTTACGGTGCTGACAACGTAACATTGGTGGGCGATGGACGGCTTGAACTCTATCAGGCCGGACTGTATGCCGGCGCGTTGGTTGAATCGGTGAACGCAGCCGGTTCGACCGCGATACTACTCGCGGCTACCGCTCTGGGGAAAGATCTGGCGCCGCGGATTGTCGCCAGACTTGGCAGCGCGCTTGCGTCTGACGTTATCGGACTCGACTACGACAACGGCATTATCGCGGTCCGTCCGGTCTATTCCGGGAAGGCAATTGCCAAGGTAAAGCTCTCTGGCGCCGCGCCGGTCGTCTCGGTGAGGCCGAACGCCTTTGCTCCCCTCAGTGACTCTCGAGCGGGAGAGGTCACGCAGGTCGCTCTCGGTGAGGGAATAGTGGCGCGAAGTGAAACTGTGCAGGTGAAGGAACCGGCGACAGCGACACTCGACGTTGCTGAGGCGAGTGTCATCGTCAGCGGTGGCCGGGGCTTGAAAGAGCCCGAGAATTTCAAGCTCATAGAAGATCTCGTCGCTGCGTTCGGTGGCGATGCCGCGGTGGGAGCTTCGCGTGCTGTTGTGGACGCGGGCTGGAGATCTCACGCCGAGCAGGTTGGACAGACCGGCAAGACAGTAAGTCCAAAGCTGTACATCGCTGTCGGTATTTCCGGCGCCATTCAGCACATCGCCGGCATGCGGACGGCGAAAGTCATCGTCGCAATCAACCGCGACAAGGATGCACCGATCTTTAAGATCGCGGATTATGGGATAGTCGGAGACCTATTTGAAGTGGTCCCGAAGCTCGCTGAAGAGATAGCCAAAATAAAGCAGAGCTGATTTTGTATCGTGGCTGACAGGCGCGTGAAGCCTTCCGAGATCCAGCCCTCACTTCCGGTCGACGACATAGTTGTCAGCGGACCGGTAGACCCCGAGAGCATCGAGATGGATGTGCTCTTTGTTGGAGGAGGTCCTGCAGGCCTCGCGGGAGCGATTGAACTTGCCCGCCTGGTACAGCGAGACAACGAGTCTGGCAATGGCTTGGGTGAGGTGGCAATAGCGGTCTTGGAAAAATCGGAAACACTTGGCGAACACTGTTTGTCGGGTGCGATTATCAATCCGGTCGTGTTCCAGCACCTCTTTCCTGACATTACAGACGAGGACTTCCCCTTTTTCCAGGTAGTCGAGAACGACAAAGTGTATTTCCTGACTGAACGCGGTTCGTTCAGGATACCAACACCACCTACCATGCACAACAAAGGTTACTACTCGGCGTCGCTGAGCGAGGTCGTGCGCTGGCTTGGTGAAAAGGCAGAGCAACTCGGTGTCAATGTGTTTCCAGGTTTCCCCGCCGAACGCCTGCTGGTGAACGGAGACCAAGTGATTGGTGTGCGCACCGTAGCCTCTGGCTTGGATCGAAACGGGAGTGAAACTGCGAACTATATGCCGCCAACGGATATCGTGGCCAAGATCACCGCGCTGGCTGAGGGAACGCGAGGTGCTCTCTCACAGGCGTTTCTGGAGTGGCAGCAGATCGGATCCCCTAACCCGCAGATCTTTGCTCTTGGTGTTAAGGAGTTGTGGGAGGTCAAGGAGCCGCTCCGCAGCGTCGTGCACACGATGGGCTGGCCTCTTTCCCAGGACGTATTCGGCGGAAGTTTCATGTATCCACAGGGCGAAAATCTGGTTTCGCTGGGATTGGTAGTCGGACTGGATTATCGGGATGCCTCGCTGGACGTTCACGAGCTGTTGCAGCGGATGAAAGGACATCCTCTGTTTGAAAAACAGCTTACAGGTGGAGAGGTGGTGGAGTGGGGAGCTAAGACCATTCCGGAAGGAGGCTACTACAGCCTTCCAACTCGGTTTCACGGTGACGGCGTTTTGCTGCTAGGGGATGCCATCGGTTTGGTTAACGTCCCCGCGCTGAAAGGAATTCATTACGCAATGCAATCTGGAGTTTTCGCTGCTCGAGTG
>JACZUR010000040.1 GCA_022573095.1 Gemmatimonadota bacterium
GATAGTCGTACAGCGGCTCGTTCGAGGGAATCTCAGCCTGCCGCACGTTGACACGTAAACGCTCGCTGTCGCGAGCTGTCTCGCTGCGCCTTTCGAGTGACTCGTCCGGGTCATCGCTCTGCAGCGTTCGGCCCGCGTCGAGTAATCTTCTGAACAGTCGTTCCTGTCGCTCGATCGTATTTCGATCCAGGCGTCCCGCTTCCAGATCGCGCGCGATATCCTCCGCGGCGTCGGAAAGTTCGTCGGCACCGGACACATCTCCCTGCGCATCCAGACTTTCGAGACCTTCGGCCAACTCGCGTTGCTGCATGGCAAGATCACGGAGCCGCTGGATAAGTTGATCTCCCCCGTTTGCCATCATGGGCAGCAGCCGTCCTGCCCGACTGTTCATCGAACCCTGCTGCTCCGCCAGCTCCGCTAACCGTTCGAGAACCTCCTGCACACCGGATCCCGAAGCAGCGCCGGAGACATCGGATCTACTACGAAGCAACGCGTGCGCCACCGCGTTGAGTCCGTCCACGGCCTCTCCCGCCTGCGCAGTGGCCTCGCGTGTATTGGGCGTCGCCTGCTGTATCTGTATTAGCGCACTGGTCATCTTCAGCTTCGTAAAACCGAGCGCTGCAGCAAGGCTCGGCGACACCAATGCGTTCTTGCCCGCTGCCGCTTGAATTCGCTCTATTACTCTATCGACCCCGTCGCGGATAGCCGCCTGTTCACCGCGAATGTCACCATCGGAATCACCCATACTAAACCCGCGCTCAACGTCCCGTTGCCTCGTAGCAAGACCCGCCGTTTCCATGAGGGCGTGGTCCATCATATCGAGTACTTCGCGCCGCCAAGCTGCGCGCAGCTCGTCTCTCTGCTGAGTCAACTGTTGCGGTATCTCGGTAAGATTCCGACCGCCGGCAGCCCCCTGCTGGCCGGCCGCCTCCATCTCACCCTGTTCCGCGCTTTGCGCGGCGGCACGCATCTGCTGAGCCGCCTCGTCTGCGCGGTTCACCGACGAATCCAGTCCCCGCGTTCCCTCCGTCGACTCGCGAACGGCGTCGCTCAGTTGTGACAACCGTGATGCTAACGAGTCGACCAACTCAGCCAACTCGCGTTCCGCCGCGGCCAGCGAGGAATCACCCTCAGTAAGGGACTGCGTCCAGTCCTGCTGCCGCGCGGCCAGTTCCTCCGCCTCCTCCGCAAGACTCGTCATCTCACCCTCGAGCGCGGCCCGCTCGAATAGATCGCGACTGCGCTCCAACTCGTCCCGCATGCGCCGCTGCGCCTCGATTAGGTCCTCCAGAGCCTCCGACGTAGCGCGACTGTCTAGGCGTTCGAGCGCATCTCTCAGTTCGGCGAGTTTCTCCCGCAGTTCGGAGGTGATCGCCCGCTCAAGCAGCTCCCGAATCTGGTTCATCTGCTGGTGCCAGCCGGGATCGATGATTCCCGCCTCCCAAGCGGTTTCCACGAGTCGCCTCAACTGGTCTCGTAGTTCTTCCGCCCGCTGCAATAGCGCTTCCTGATCTGCGCTGATAGCTCTGGAGCGTTCGGCAGCATTGAATGACAGCTGGCCGGATTCACGACGGCCTCCGCTCGGCGTTCTATTGACCTCAGATCCCTGTTCCGCCACGAGTTCTTCCGCCCGCCGCTGCAGGCGTCCCTGAAGAGCCGTTAGCGAATCAACGCTCTCCTGGATGGCGGTTGACTGGTTCGTTAACTGCCGTCTGAGTTCCCGGCCTGATGGAATCCTAAGCACGAACTCAGGAGTCACCGTCACCTGGGCGGCGGGTGCGTTATCGTACGCCCGCGCCAGGTAAAACGCCGTGTCTCCCGGAAGAAATCCCGCGGATTCGAGATCCAGTGTCCAGACCAATACCGCGCTTTCGATGCCGCTCTCCGGCAGCGGGACAACGGACACCACTGGTTCGCTACTAATTCCGAATCTGCTAACGCGCCGTAGCGAGACTTCGACACGCATAACGCGGTTATCGTCTCTGGTATCGATAACGAGCGGCTGCCTCAGGGTCAGAGGTGGAATCGTGTCAACGCCCGGAATCGGAATAGCTATCTGCGGCGAGCTGTCTCCCACCGCTATTACCGTTAGGGAGTAGGGATCCTCGTCCAGCGCGCCGCCCTCTCTCGGAACGACGATCAATTTCCACACCGCAGTCCTGTCGATCGAGAGAGTTCCCGTGAAACCGTTGTCGGACACTACGAGTTCCCTCGCCTCGTCGTCGGACGACCAACGGGCGGACTCCAGCGCAACGCTCGCTCTGCCCTGCGTAATGACGCGGGTTCCACGAGGAAGCGTGACCGGAGTTCCGGGAAAAAGCGGTTTGTCAGTCTTCTCCAGGTAACTTGGATAGCGAGCGAGCAAGGACAACTCGGAGACGAAGATGGGGAGCGAGACTCTAACGTGAAGAGTGTCCGACGAAACTCTTCCCGCGGTCGCTGTGAAGAAGCGGTCGCTCGTTAACGGCCCTACATCGATGGAAGCGCGCCCGCTGCCATCTAGTTGGACTCGCTCGTCACGCCACGATTCGCCCGGCGCTCGCGACCAAAGCGTTACCGCCGCTCTGGCACCCGCTGCTATGGACACGGTAACCGTCTCCCCGCGCCTAATCTCATCATGGCTAGTCGAGAGTCGGATCGGACTGGCTACGCCAACGAAAACTGCCCAGGGTTTCCAGAAACTGGCCGAGGTGAAATTTGTCGGTCCGGCACCGAGGAAGACGAGCGCAGACGCTGCGACGAGCAGCACAGAGCGATGGGCGGTTCTGCGACCCCCGGATTCAAGTGGTCTCAGGTGCTCGTTTCCATAATTCCGGAGCCACGCAGTGGCCTTCGTGTCCGCCAGGTGGATCAGGCTGTCGCTACTCGAACGATACTGTACGCCGGAGGCACCGAGCAGAAAGCCACGCCGCAAATCCGCTTCGAGTTCGAGCCGGTTGGCAAAATACGACCGGTTGAGTGCTCTCGTTCTCAGCATCGCCCTTCTCAGTCCGAAGCCTGCAGCGCCCAACACAACCACCCAGACGATCAAAACCGACACGGGCAACACTCGGAACAAGCCTAGGCGGGCAAAAAGAAGCCCGCTGGAAAGCGCGAAGAGAATCAGACCAATTGTGAGCAGCAATCCCGCCCGCATCTCGCGGCGTGCAAACCTAGCGCGGCAATCCTGAAGCCACTTAGCGCTTTCGGTCATTGAGCCGCCGTAAGTGCATAAACGAAGAGGTTGACCCCCATTCTCAGTGCGGCATCCCGCAGGTCTGCCGGATCGCCATGAACATTGGCATCTTCCCAGCCATCCCCCAGGTCCGACTGATACGAATAGAAGACCGCCAGCCTACCACCTACAAAAATGCCCAGGCCTTCGGCGGGCTCGCCGTCGTGTTCGTGAATCTTGGGAAGACCATCTTCAAATTCGAAGACGATGTTGTACACGGGGTGATCGAGCGGAACGGTAACCAGCGGATCATCGGGAAAAACACGCACCATTTCACGCCTGAACGAAGTGTCCATTCCATAATTGTCGTCGGCGTGGAGAAAGCCGCCGTTCCTCACGAAACGCCGCAGCATCACAATCTCCTCATTCGAGAAGGAGACGTTGCCGTGACCGGTCATGTGCAGATAAGGGGTTTCCCAAAGTTCCGGACCGGTGAGCGACACGACTGTCTCGCGGTCTGCGACGGCTACAACGGTATGGATTCCGATAGCGGAAAGGAGATTCGGAATACTCGACGGATTGGCGTACCAATCACCGCCACCACCGTACTGCAATCTTCCGATTGATATCGTGCGCGGCTCGGATGATACGAGCGGCAACGCCAACACCAATCCTCCGAGCAACAGATTTTTCATATCCGCGACACCAAACTGTAAACGTCGTTCCTTGGCAGGCCCATCGAGTTGGCAATATGGGAAGCTGCATCCCTGCGACTCATCCCGTCCGCGATGAGTTCGCGAGCCTGGGCGAGAACGGCATCCGGCTCGATAACTGCTTTCCTCGCGGCAGCCCCTGCCACCAGGACCGTAACCTCCCCTTTGGGAACTTCACCACCGTAGTAAACCGCCAACTCTCCCGGGGTCCCCGTTCTGAACTCTTCAAATATCTTTGTGATCTCGCGCGCTACGGCGATCTGTCGATTCGCTCCACAGCAGTCTGCGAGATCAAGAAGCGTATCGGCAAGCCGGTTGGGCGATTCAAAGAATGCCACCGTCCACTGCGAAGCTGCAACGTATGAAAGCAGTTTTCGGCGCTCTTTGCCCTTTCGCGGTAGGAATCCCAGGAAGGTGTACCTGTCCGCGGGAAATCCCGACATGCTCAGCGCCGTGGTTACGGCCGACGGGCCGGGAATAGGCACTACAACCACTTCCCGTTTGCGGGCCGCCGCCACCAACTCGGCCCCCGGGTCGCTCACCGTGGGCGTGCCGGCGTCGGTGACCAGAGCCACATCTGTGCCCTCATCCAGCGCCCTTAAGACCCGATCCACTCTGGAACTGGGAGAGTTGGCGTGAAAACTTAGCATCCGGGGACTCGCCCCCAGATGGCTAAGCAGTTGCTTCGTCCTGCGAGTGTCTTCTGCCGCGACCAGCCCCACTTGCCGCAATGTTTGCGACGCCCGCTCGGAGAGATCGCCCAGGTTTCCGATTGGTGTTGCCACCACAAAGAGCGTGCCGCCCAATTATCCGTCCTTTCACGATGGAATCTACATCGCATCAACCTGAAAGACCCGCTGGACCTGATCGAAACGAAAAGGGCGCGACCCCTTCGAGTTCGCGCCCTCGATTCGGAGGCATCCTCCTGCTACAGATGTTGCTCGATCTTATCAACCAGCAACTGCTTAGGCACCGCACCCACAACCGTGTCAACGTGCTCTCCGCCCTTGAATATCAGCACCGCCGGGATAGACCTTACGTTGAACTTGGTAGCCGTCTGCTGATTTGAATCCACGTCCAGCTTCGCAACCTTCACTCTGCCATCATAATCCTCAGCCAACTGCTCAATGATTGGGGCAATGATCTGACAGGGACCACACCAAGTCGCCCAAAAATCCACTATCGCCACCCCGTCGTGCTGCTCTATTTCCTCGGTGAACACGTCATCCGTAACGTGCACCAGACTCGTCACTCCCATGATTTTCTCCTGATTGTTAACTTGCGCTTCTATCGCTGCTCAGTCCGCTTCGGCTACACACCCGCAAGGAGGATCGGTGGACAACAAAGTACCTAGCATCGCTCACGTTGGCGTTGCCGTTAAAGATATCAAGGCTGCGCTACATTTCTACCGAGATGTTCTCGGCGTAATGCCGGGCGATTCCGAGAGCGCCGACGGCGCCGAAATCGTCCCGCTACACTTTGGCGACGTAGACATCGAGCTGCTGAGTCCCGCCACCGAAGATAGTCCTATTGCAAGGTTTCTCGATAAACGAGGCCCGGGAATACACCATATCTGCATTCGCGTGCCCGATATCGATGAGGCTCTCAAGCGTTGCCTCGATTACGGATATCGCCTAGTTGATGAACTTCCGAGAAAGGGGGCCGGAGGCCGCCGGATAGCATTTATCCACCCGCAGTCGACTGCGGGAATCCTGCTCGAACTCACCGATTGATAAACAGACTTTATTGCCCGGTGGTTCCTGCAGGCCTCACAACGCAAGCGACAGCCGGATTTCCGGCAGCAGCCAGGTCAATATTCTCTACGAGCCAGCCCTGACCTACCCTGACCATCGTGAACGGGATAATTCTGATACAGCCATCGCGCTCCAAGCGGACATTGTAAATCCGGTGCCGTTCGTCTGCTGGAATCGCTGCGGTGCTCTGCCCTAGCACCGAGAATCTCTGGTGTCGCAGGTAGGTTCGGATGACCGTCAATCTCTTCTCCAGGATCTGGGAATTCATGTGGTCTGACGCCGGGCCGCGCCTAGTGCCCCATAACGATCCCATCGTTACCAGATCGTTAGACGACACGGCCCCCATGAACCCCTGGATGGTATCTTCCGGGACCAACGGAGCCAACGATGTCTGGGATCCCGCACACGCCGCCAGACCGGCTATGAACGCAATGACTAAGAAACTCCTGACACCGTTGCACATAAACACCAACTCTCTTGGAGGTTTGCCCCACTCGAACCTAAATTGATAGGATTCTCGGAGCAAGCATTGATGCGGTTTTATGTAAACGTAGACCACGTAGCAACGGTACGAGAGGCTCGAAAAACAGACGAGCCAGATCCGGTAGAAGCCGCCATGGAGTGCGAGCGCGCGGGAGCCGATGGCATCACCATTCATCTGCGCGAAGATCGCAGGCACATCCAGGACGCCGATGTCCGCCGCCTGTCTGAGAAGGCTCGATATCTGAACCTCGAATTGGCCACCGCACCGGAGATCCTCGACCTGGCTGTTGAGTTACGTCCCCAGCAAGCGACACTTGTTCCCGAAAAACGTGAAGAGGTTACCACCGAGGGGGGACTCGACCTTGCTGGCGGCGAATCCAGACTTGAAAACGCGATCGCAAAGCTCGCTGACGCAGGAATCCGAGTGAGCCTGTTCATCGATCCCGACGAATTCAGCATCCGAAGGTCAGCCGAACTGGGCGTTCCTGCAGTTGAACTGCATACGGGCGACTACGCCAATTCCTATAGGGAGTCGGGAAAAGCGCTGGAAAGATTGCAGACGGCGGCAAAGCTTACGAAGCAGGCCGGATTGGCCGTACACGCTGGTCACGGGCTCACCTACAAGAACGTCACGCACGTGGCGGCAATTCCCGAGATCGAAGAGCTTAACATCGGCCACAGCGTAGTGGCTCGCAGTATTAGGGTTGGCATAAGGCAGGCCGTAGCGGAGATGAGGAGCCTAATCGAGGCTTCGCGTTGACCTAAGTCCCTGAAACTCTTTAATTTCGGGTTGGCGATTAACCTGCCGGTGGAGTGTCGATGAACGAAACAATGGGGATGGAGCAATTCTTCTCGATGGAGGCTTCTGAGTACCTACAGAGCCTCGACGGGCTGGTGTCTTCCTCTCAGAGACCCAACACCGAGGAACTCGTGCGGCTCGCACGTGCACTGCGCGGTTCGGCCATGATGGCAAATCAGGATCGCATCGCCGCTGCGGCCGGGGCGTTCGAGGCGTTCTGCATCGCTCTCCATCAGAACAAGATCCAGTGGGACGCCGGCAACAGTCACTTGGCTGTCCGTGCGACCGACGACTTCAAGATTCTGGTGTCTGGCATTCAGAACTGGGGCGACAACGAAGAATCGATCGCCACAAGAATTATTGCGGACCTCAAACAGATTGCGGGTGACGGACCCGCTACCAGGACGTCCGCATCCGGACTCGACGTTAGCGCGAGAGCGTTCATAGCACGCGAGGGCGCAGCGGTTTCGAGCGCGCTCAATCAGGCCGGCTTATCGCTCGAGCGAAACCCTGCGGACAAGAAACCCCTGGAAGTCATACTTAGGGCTATGCAGCCGCTACTCGGCATAGCGAGCCTGCGCGAGGCTCCCCCGATTCCGGATCTTCTCGACGGCATCGACCGGATCGTCTCGGACTACGCCCGAAGCGCAGCAGCGATTACCAACATCCGTCAGATATTGGCGTCGGCGGCTAGAGCGCTGGCCAGGGCCGCGCGAGAGGTCGCGTCGACCGGCAAGCCCGCCTCCGACTCCGAAGAAGCGCTCGAGTTCGCAAATCTCCTTGGCGGGGCACTGGGCGCGGTAGAGGGAGCGATGGGCATCGAGGACCTTTACTTCGAAGACGCCGGTCCCCATATCGTCGCAGAGGGTGAGTCGGGCGCGGCCGCTCAGCTAAGTACGGTCGACCTTGTGGCTAACGGAGAGTTTATGGCCCAGGCGGCCGACCAGTTGGAGACGGCCGAGTCCGCGATACAGCGACAGTTGAGAGGCCAGTCGTTGCGAGCGAAATTTCGGGAATTCGCGCGCTCGCGCGGAGCGGGGTTATCCGGTGCCTTCGCTGAATTCTCCGGCATGGCCCGTAGCGCAATTGCCAAGGGGATAGCCGCCCAATCAGCGCCCGAACTGGCAGGCTTACTTCGCGAGGCGGCAACGACGCTCTCTAGGGCTGGCCAGGACGGCGATGATGCGCTGGCTGGGGCCATGCAAGCACTGACCGAATCGCTCAGACAATTGGTGGGTGGGGAGGCTCCACAAGCCAAGACCGCTCCGTTGGCAGAGCTACCAGCCGCTCCAGCGCCGCCGGCCTCGGCGCCACCTCCGGCGCCGCCCCCCACCCCCCCCACCGAAGGGGGACTGGCGGCAAGCATGCGGGTGTACGAACAACGGGTGGCAAGTCAGGACATGACGGAGCCATCTCTGGAGGAGCTAATCGCGGGACCCGCCATACCTGCGTCCCCGGCGGCTGCGCCACAGCCAACTCTCGCCGCTGCGCCGCCCACTGCCCCTGAACCCACGGCGGTCGAGGGAGAGCTTCCATCCATCGCCGAGCTCTGCTACGCAGGAACCGCTGCCCTGACGGAGGCGCTCACGCTTCGCGAGAAACTCCAGGCCGCCCTCGCATCTGGCGGAGAACAGAGTAAGGCCGCGGAATTGATCGACCAAGTGTTCGATCTGGTCGAACTTGGCATCGACAAAAAGTAGACGGGGGGTCGCTTGGCCCGGCTTGATCGGTATCCTGATATCGATCGGCTTCTTATGGTGGGCTCTGCACGACGTATCTCTTTCAGAACTTGCGGAACACGCGCGCCACACACGTGTCCTGCCGCTCGTAGCCGGCGTGGCGTTCGCAACATTGGCGTTCCCACTCCGCACGATACGATGGCGTTACCTGCTACAACACCAGGGCGAGAAACTCCCGTTTGTTCCCCTTTGGCATGCCACCGCTATCGGATTCATGGCGAACAATCTGCTTCCGGCTCGCGCCGGAGAAGTCGCACGCGTTTACGCAGCAGGAAAACTCACCCGCGCTAGCTACTCTGCGAGCTTCGCGTCGGTGGCCATAGAGCGGGTCTTCGACGGCCTCAGCTTAGCAACTCTCATGACGATCGCGGTCGCGGCAGGAGGCTTCGACGCCAACAGTAATATCGCGGGGATCTCGATCGAGCGAATCGCGAAGGGTGCAACCGGGATCTTCTTGCTGGCGCTGTTGATTGCCGGAGCCGCCGTTCACTGGTCAGATAAGTCGGTAGAGATCTCCACCAACGTGCTAACAAGAATTCTGCCTGACAAGCTTGCCTCACGTATTTCAGGAGTTGTAGTAGGTCTGTTCAGCGGACTCGACTCGCTAAAAAGCCCGTCCCGCCTCGCGGTGATCGTGTTCTGGTCACTTGCAGTCTGGATCGTAAACGGAGCTGGGTTCTGGCTGGCATTCTATGCGCTGGGAATCGATGTCCCGTGGACGGGAGCCTATCTGTTACAGGCGGTGATCGCCTTCGGGATTGTGGTTCCCTCTTCTCCAGGGTACTTCGGACCGTTCGAGGCGTTCACCAAGGCGACTCTGTCTCTCTACGGAGTTCCCGTTGCACTCTCAGTCTCGTACGCGGTTATTTTTCACCTCGCGTCATTCATCCCGATCACACTACTCGGCCTGTACTCTCTTTCGCGGGCGCATATTCACATCTCGGACTTAACATCGGCCGCTGAGCCGGTACGCAGCGATTCGCAGTGATATGACCGAACCAGTCACGTTATCCGCGCGTGCGAAGGTCAACCTGTTTCTTCGGATACTGTCCCGGGAGAGCGGCGGATACCATAACCTCGAGACTGTGTATTGCCTGATCGAACTCGCCGATCATCTAACGGTCACGAGAACAACTTCAGCCGGCGTCACCCTCTCCGTCGCAGGAGCCGATGTCGGACCCGACCAAGACAACCTCGCGTACCGCGCGGCAACAGTCATGTTGGAAACCATCGGCAAACCGTTCGGAGTCGAGATCAGACTCGAGAAGAACATTCCCGCGAAGGCAGGCCTGGGCGGCGCCTCATCCGATGCCGCCGCCACGCTGCGGGCTGTCAACAATCTCGCGGGCGACACTGTGCCGCGCCACGAACTCATTCAACTGGGAGCCAAACTCGGCAGCGATGTTTCGTTCTTCCTGAGTGGAGAATCTCTGGCACTCGCGTGGGGACGAGGGGAAAGACTCTTCGCTTTGCCAGCGCCCAACCCAGTGCCTGCATTGCTCGTAATACCGGAGTTCGGCGTGTCGACCCCAAAGGCATACGCCTTGCTCGATGCGGCAGGCCCACATCACCCTCGCGGCGCAGTAATCCTGAATGGAGACGCGTTTCGTACTTGGGGAGGAATCGGCCGGCTGGGCGGAAACGACTTCGAGTCCGTCATCTTCGGTCAACACCCGGATTTGAGAGAGATCTTTGAGAAGGTGGCGGAAACGCATCCTCTCTTGGTACGAATGTCGGGCAGCGGATCAGCGATCTTCGGTCTGTACAGGAACGAGCCGGGAAGAGATGCCGCGGCAGAGATCCTAGGTAAACGGTTTGGGACGGTGATAAAGACTAGGACGATTTGAAGGAGGGCGGTCGGCGGTCGGCGGGTCAGCGGGTCGGAGAAGACGGTGAAGGACGGTGGGTCAGCGATTACGGTTCCCGCTTCCCGCTCCCCCCTCCCCGCTCCCCCTTTGACCTTATACCTCAAACGATCTACGTTTTCCAACACTGGCCCCTCGTTCAATGGCAGGACTCCGGTTTTTGGATCCGGCAATGGAGGTTCGACTCCTCCGGGGCCAACTCGGAGGATCAGTGGGTTGGCGAGAACCGCAGTAAAGAACGGACAGTATCAACATTGTCCCTCGCTGCAGAGAGAGTTCCCTTCGCGCTATCCAGGCTAATCTTGTAGATTATCATGAGTCGAAAGCAACAATAGGGATCCG
Source organism: Gemmatimonadota bacterium (assembly GCA_022573095.1). GTDB lineage: Bacteria > Gemmatimonadota > Gemmatimonadetes > Gemmatimonadales > GWC2-71-9 > B16T1B5. The sequence goes on from JACZUR010000040.1 coordinate 10,850, forward strand.
ACAGCTATCACGAGCAGAGAGGTCCAACCCACTTTGAAATCCGTGCGCCCAAACCTGTCCACGGTCCTGACACCAACGCTGCGGAAGTGGCTTATCGTAAGCCTCGCCCTGGCCGCATTTATGATCGGCAACTCGATCTATCTGGTTTTGAGCGGCACGGCTGACTCGACCATTCCACCGCTGTTCCAGCTCATGATCTTCTCGCACACGGTTGTCGGGCTACTGCTGGCGCTGTTGCTGATAATTTTCGTGGTCGCGCACCTGCCTCAGGTTTGGAAACGATATCACCTTGCAAGCGCCGTTTCAGGTATCACACTCGTCACGATAGGCGTTACACTCACGGTCACCGGCCTCTTCATTCTCACCGACGCCGCCAGCAGGGACAACAGGTGGGCCTGGTGGATGCACGTAGTCGCAGCCGTAGCTATACCGGTCGCATACTTCGCACATCGCTTCGTCAGTTTCGTTCGCCCCCACCGCTCGGCGCTGAACCGATTCCTCGTGGCAGCGGCCGGAGCCACCGTAATCCTCGGGGTAGGACACGGATTGACAGCCAACGGCTCGGACGGCATCCACACCGACTTCGAACGCTACGTCGGGTACGCAGGAGAATTCGTTCCCGCCGGCTATATATCACCATCCAGCCCTTTCTTTCCGTCCGCAGCGCGCACGCGCTCCGGCGGACTTACCGACCCAAGCGATCTGCTTGGACCGCGGCCACCCTCAGCCAGGGCAATAAGGGAAGAAACCGCCGCACTGGGCTTTAACTCCGAGTTCCTGATAGGCGCGGAGTCGTGCGAGCGGTGTCACCGGGACGTAGTCGCTCAGTGGGAGGTCTCCGCTCACCGCTTTGCATCCTTCAACAATCCGTTCTACGAGGCGACGATCAACTCTATGCGAGAGGAGGAGGTACGCTCGAACAGATGGGTGGAGGAGCATTTCGCGGAACTAGGTCTGGATACGAGTGTGACGGTGGGACAAATAAAAAGCCAGTTTTGCGCCGGCTGCCACGATCCAACACTTCTCTTCACCGGCCAGATGGAGTCACCTGTCGACCGAACCTCGCTCGAGGCTCAGGCGGGAATCACCTGTCTCTCCTGCCATAACAT
>JACZUR010000241.1 GCA_022573095.1 Gemmatimonadota bacterium
CACCGATTGCAAAGTCGGCTTCTTTGTGTTCGGCGAATTCCTTTACTTGTCGGGGTGTCGTAATCTGTTCCGCTAGCGCCTTCAACTCTTCCGGCTTTAGCGGCTGTTGCGAGAGCGGGTGAAGGTCCCCCGCGATTCTTACGGTAGGCGGTCTGCCCACCTTTAGGTGGAGATCAGATCCACCCTTCTCAACCATCTCAGTTATCGCTGTCTTGAAGTTGAACACAGCGCCCGAAGTTGCTTCAGCCATTGGAATCCACCCTAAATAAGACCTGCCCGAATTCTACGGGTTGCGCGTCCTCGACACATGTCTCTCTAATCACGCCCGAAATCTCCGCGTCGAGCGGATTCATTATCTTCATCGCCTCGATGACGCAAAGCGTTTTTCCCGGACTTATCCTGCTTCCCACAGAGACATATGGACCAGCACCGGGCTCAGGTTGCGCGTAGAACGTCCCGACCATGGGAGACTTTATTTCTGTCAGCGCTGGACCCGCCTCCGGTTCGCCGGATACCGCCTGGTTCTGGTCTCTAGACTCTAACTGCTGCGCGCCCTGTGAAACCTGATAAGTTGCCGGCCCACCCGGACCCGGATCACCCACCTTGGAAACCTTAACCGATGTGCTCCAGGGCCACTTGCGGATCTCGATCGTCGATGCTCCCGACCGGTTCAAGAGGTCGAGCAATTTCTCTAGAAACTCAAAATCTATCATACGCGCGTTAGATATTTGTCCTCTCTGCGATCGACACGGATCATCTGGCCCTGTTCGACGAAGAGCGGAACCTGCACAACGGCGCCGGTCTCTAGCTTAGCTGGTTTGGTACCGCCCTGGGCCGTGTCACCCTTCACACCCGGGTCGGTCTCCACAACCTCCAGCTCTACGAAAAACGGAAGTTCAACTAGTATAACCTTTCCTTCGTGCACTAGACCAGAACATTCCATCCCTTCCTTCAGGTACAAGAGTTGATCTTCTCCAATCGTTTCACCATTAATCGGAATGTCGTCGTAGCTCTGCATATCCATGAAATGGAAGATCTCCCCATCCTTGTAGGAGAATTGAGCCGGTCGTTTTTCGAGCCTTACGTCGTTTACCCTTTCTCCGGCGGTCCACGTTTTGTCCGTAACCGCGCCGCTCATGACGTTCTTGAGTTTGCTGCGTACGAACGCACCACCCTTGCCCGGTTTTACGTGTTGGAAGTAGACGAGCTGCAAGAGTTGGCCATCTATCTCGATGACCATGCCGTTTCTAAAGTCTGCTGTCGTAGCCATCGGTCACATAATTTCAACCATTTCATTATTCCCGTCGCTCAGTAATTCGCAACCCTCACTGCGCAGCACAATGTCGTCCTCGATCCTGACTCCGCCCCATCCTGCCTGATAGATGCCCGGTTCGATCGTGACGACGGCATTTTCCGGTAGCGGCGAATCATTAGCCTTGCTCAGTCGCGGCGCCTCGTGTACCTCGAGCCCAAGTCCGTGTCCCAGGGAATGCCCAAACAGCTCTCCGTACCCTTGGGATTCGATGACCTTTCTCGCCAGGCTGTCGGCATCCCGCCCGCTCATGCCGGCGCGAATTCCTGCGAGCGCGTTGAGCTGCGCCGTGCGCACCAAATCGTAAACGATCTTCTGTTTTTCGGTAGCCCTGGCGCCGACAACATACGTCCTAGTCAAGTCCGCACAATAGCCGTCCAACTGGGCCCCAAAATCCAGCAGCAGCAGGTCACCAGCCGCTATCGCCCTCTCCGATGTCCTCGCGTGGGGAAGCGCCGCGCGGGGTCCTGAAGCCACAATGGTCTGAAACGGATGCCACTCACTCCCTCGGACGCGGAGCTCTCTCTCGAGATAGGCCGCGATATCGATCTCGCGTCTGCCAACTCCAACCGTGGGAAGCGTCGCTTCCAGAGCTTCGCTGCACAGCTGTGCCGCCCGGCGAATGGATTCGACTTCTTCAGGACATTTTGAAGCCCTAAGATCCTCCACCAGATCCTCGACCGGGACCCAATCGACGGCGGCGAAAATCTCCGTGAGTTTGGAACGCTCAACTACAGTAGTCGATCCAGACTCGAAGCCAAGTCTGCGAGCGCTCGAATTTTCCTTTAGAACCGATTTGAGTCGATCCCACGTATCGGCTCTGACTACCTCGGTTCGGATCTCCGACGGTATCTCCGACCCGACCTGAATCTCATACCTAAAGTCTGTGAGAAAGATTGTCTCGTGGTGCAGCACAACGAGTAAACCGGCGGAGCCCGTAAACCCAGTCAGATAGCGAACGTTGGCGAGCTGCGTTACCAACAATCCGTCGAGGTCGCGTTCCGCCACACGATCGCGAACTCGCCGGACCCGTTCCTCAGCCCGATCCCTCACGCAGTCTCAGGTAGTCCACCAGACTTTCCAGACCGAGCACGTAACTCTTGGCCCCAAAGCCAGCTATCACACCAATAGCGATGTCCGCCATTACCGACTTTCTTCGCTCCGGCTCGCGGGCAAAGATGTTGGACAGGTGCACCTCGACGAACGGCACATCGACCGCGAGGAGCGCGTCCCTAACCGAAAGCGAACCGTGTGTTAGAGCCGCCGCGTTGAGAATCAGCCCATCAGCGGACGCGGACTCTTGGATCGAGTCTACTACACCCCCCTCGTGGTTAGACTGGCGCCACTCTAGCTCGACCCCCAGTTCCTTGGCACGATCGTCCACCATGCGTTGAATATCGTCCAGTGACTGCGAACCATAGATCTGAGGTTCTCTGGTGCCAAGAAGATTGAGGTTGGGACCGTTAACGACAAAGAGTCGCACTAGGACTTCAGTCCCTTGAGCCAATCACCGAATTCTTCCTTGGCAGCGTCCTCTTCCGACTCAGATTGAGTCGGCGGCTGTTCTCCCTGCGTCCCTTCACCAGGACCGAAGAACGTGTCGAAGCTCATGTCCCCGGCTTCCCCGGCCTGTTCAGGCGGCGGCTCCGAGGATGGTGACGGTTCGGACGATGTCACTGGATCCACGGAAGGTGGAGGCGACGCGGCGACCGGGATCGGGGACGCCGCCACCTGCTGCAGCTTGGCGCGGATCGAGACTCCGCCGGTCTCTGTGGCGGAGTATTTCACGCCCGCACTTTGAGGTACAGGCTCTCCGGCAACCTCAGGATCGGAAGCCTCGAGGGCTGCCAATT
>JACZUR010000242.1 GCA_022573095.1 Gemmatimonadota bacterium
CAGCCGACTTCCTGAGCAGAAGCAGAAGGCAGCCAAGCGCACCGCCGAAAACGGCTACCGCAAAAGCTCCGGTGGCCCATGCGGGTCGGCCTTCGATTATCGCGCGGTGCGATTCGGGATATGAAGCGAGCGCGTCTGGGTTAATCTGCACGAAGAAATTTATGCAGCCCATAACATTCCAGATCAGCATGACAGCGCCGATCAACCAAAAACTCCAGTGAACACTACCAACAGCCTTATCGTTCATCGAATACCCCTACTCTGTTATTCATTTTTCTTAAAAAGAAAAATTTACTGTACTACTTACTGTTCTATGAAAAACATGACGCTAACGGTCAGCGGCGAGAACCCCTGCGCCTCGTCCGTCTGCATCGGGATGTTATCCATTGCACCAGCATCCGTCGCTTTCCGCCGAGAAGAACGTCACGTCAATCTTCTTTGAGTGTGATCGGATTCTTTTCGCGAGCTCTTGGCACTTGTCTCGAATGGTTGTTGCTTTTCGATGCTCGGTTCGCACCGATACGGCTATTCGCCGCAGGTGTCCCTCCAAAATCGTCTTGAGAATATGCGTATCATTGTCTCCAAGGGACCAGCCGTAGATTACTAGAGAGTCTCCGAGATCAGCCAAGACCTCGTCATAGACAGTTGCGAGATACTCACTGCGTCGTATTGCAGCTTCTTTCTGTCTTGATACACCTTCTGCTACAAAGAGGGGAACTGAGCGGGCACAAGACCAATTGTCCAAGACTTGACCGAGAAGATCAGACGCCTTTCCGACAACTACCTTATGTTCGCGACCGGTAAGGCTGCTGGCGAGTGCAAGATTCCCATGTGGGTAAAAAACTAAAGTTGACCCTTTAGCCTTATACGGTTTCCTGAGCCGTTGCCAATCTCGATCAAAGGTGCGACCATCCTTCACAAAACCGTCCTTGAACCAGTTACCTCGGTCTCTGTTACCTTTCATCATGGCCCAGTAGACGATCAGGTCATAGTTAAGCGATACGATGGTTTCGAACTTCATCATGAAATCGGCAGCGTCGCTAAGCAGGTCTTCCACATAGCTGTAGGAACAATGATGCTCACGAACTACTTCCACAAGAGCCTTACGAATATCCTGATATGCCGTTCGTGCTTTCCTGGTCCTTATCCCAAGCGCTTCATTGATGTGGTGCGTGTGCCAAAGCATTTCTAGCACCAGCTCGAAATCTTTGGTTTTGAGGTACTTGAAGACCTCTTCGAGTTCGCTGGTGATTAAGTCTAGCCGCTCGGCTGCGTGCAGGAGATTCTTGTATGCAAACCGCCTGTCGACAGCGATGCTCGCGCCGTTCCCGAGCAGGAGAGAATCCTGGAAATCGTCGGCAATTGAACTCCAGTTGACTGGGCTACTCATTCTCGCGGTCCGAATGGATAACGTTCAGGCTGAGCAGCCTAGTCCCGTCCATAAGGCGGCGGGACGAAGGTCTGTCTCAAGCCGGTGGTTAGGCATCCAAAAGACTCCCGACCCCTTTTCAAGGCCACCGGCCCCGATCAGAAAGCCAAAGCCGGATCCTTAGTAAACTGCACCAATGAGATTGTCACTCAAATCGAAAGCCGTTTGCCGTCTCCACGACCCTCATGTTCTTGGATCCGATCTGACAATACTCCGCGAACTTCGCATCCTCCAGGTGCGCGTTCAACCACTCAATGACTTCATTCTGTGTTGCTGGCCGAACCCCTTTGGAAGTAGCCGCGATCTCCCAGTGCGTCTCGTATCCCGGTGATCCCTCCATCCTGCGGAAGCGCTCCCCTGGGTCACTTCCTGGACGACAACGCGCGGTGCTGCGACTGCCGTCGTTGAAAACGGTCCAAAACTCCCACGCACCAGCTTCCAGTTTGCCGCCACGTCCAGCGGAAAACTGCAAGGTTATGACCTCGCCCGCCTCGAGGAGAACGTCTCTTCCTGCAATCTTGGTGGTATAATCCACGGCACCGATCCCTGAACTCCTGAGTCTTCGAGACTGAGCGGCCTAACGCCGCAGATGACGCGCCGGGGGAGCCGCGCAGCGGGTTTCCCAGTCGATATCAATCTGCTTGTTAGCCTTCATGGCAGTCTGGTGCGGCGGTGGCGTCCGGGCTCGGCGTCAATGCGAAGTGCATCAGTACGTCGGAACCCAGGAGTTCCTTTCCCGAGGCATGCTCTCGCACTGACGGCTCTAGGCTCGTAATCATTATCCGAATTCTCTCGACCGTATCGGACAGGTCAACGCGGACTCCGCTGGTGACGAGATGAACCTGACGAATTTCGCCTAGAGGTATTCTGGCTTCGAGATCCATCATCGGCCCAAATGTAACTTGTCCCCGGTAGAAGCTGCCGGGTTGGAGGATCCACGCAGTTGGCGGGGACTCCTCGTTCGGCGATGGGCCGAGCCAAGTAATGGTCCCAAGGGGGGCTGATTGCTGTTCCCCGATGCTGCGCAGCTCTCTATTGAGATGCTGAATTACATCGCGCAACGACTCGACAGCTGCCGTTTGTCGTATGAATAGTTGAAACACGGCGTTCTGCTTCAAACCGGGAAAACTACGAAGCACCTCCCGAAATCGATTGGCGGCATCAACAACACCGTAGGCGTGGACGATCGCTTCCACGGCGACACCCTTTACCCCGTCGCGTCGTTTCTCGACAACGAGCGCCTTTAGAAGGTCCTCCAGATTCCGGAACGAGAGGGCTGCCATTTCCGCGGACAAGCGTAAAGCATCAGTGAACATCACCTGCCGTCGCGGCAAATCTACTGGTAGTCGTCGCAGGGGAGAATCAGCCGAAAGCATCACCATGCTACCTCTTCTGTCTCGGTGTACGAAGGCTAACAACAATTAGATTGATCAGCATAACATGCGGCACTTTGGGCTTCTGTCCGCTACAAGACTCAGGTCGAGACCGCCCTCGATGCCGCAAGGCTGCCAATCGCTATCCACGATTGTCTCCACGCTCGTTCAGCCACTCTCGTCGATTGCTCGCTGCCCCGCCTGTTCATCTCTGCGACTGCACCCTGACCACTCATTCCAGCCTCAGCCTAATCGATAAGCTCATCGTCGCTCACGTTTCTTGCGTCATAATTCGTCGCTGTCATCGTCTACCTTTTCTTCCCGCGAAAATAATGCTTTTCGATTGCCTCGCAATTGTC
>JACZUR010000041.1:0-11226 GCA_022573095.1 Gemmatimonadota bacterium
CCTTTCTCTCGGAGAAGGATCTCTTTTCCATCGAACTGTATGTCGCCGACGCAGAGACGGGCGAGATCCTGAGGAGACTGACCCGGACCGTGGTCGACCCTCATCTTGAAAGCCTCGGGTTTATCAACTCGGCGGGTACCTGGTCGCCCGACTCACGGTTCTTTGCGCTGGGAACCGTGACCGAAGGCAATCCCGCACTGACTATTATAGATACAGAAACCGGTGAGACGGTCAACGAAATAGAGTTCAGCGAATTGGGCGAGATCTTCAACCCGAGCTGGTCGCCGGATGGGGGCTCGATAGCGTTCTCCGCACTGGTTCGTGGTTTCTCGGACATCTTCATCTACGATCTGGAAACGGAGGAGTTGAACAGAATAACCGACGACATTTTTGCCGACTTACAGCCAGCATGGTCGCCGGACGGTTCCAAAATCGCTTTTGTCACGGACCGATTCGGAAGCGATGCGGCGACGCTCAGGCTGAGTAACTACCGCATCGGGTTGATAGATGCATCGACCGGATTCATTACCGAACTCCCTTCCTTCCCGCAAGGGAAAAACGTGAACCCACAGTGGTCGCCGGACGGCAACACGGTGTTCTTCATCTCCGACCGCGACGGTATCGCAAACATATATAGGTTCGAGCTTGGCTCGCCTGAGATCAGGCAGGTAACTAACGTCCTCACCGGCATCACTGGGATAACCCGACTCAGCCCCGCGCTCTCGGTAGCACAGGTATCCGGCAGGGCGGCGTTCAGCGTATACGAGGATAACGGCTACAATATCTACTCTACTGACTCTCCCGAAATACTAGAGGGACAGGCACTTAACGAGGATTTCACCTGGGAGCGAGTCGCAACGCTTCCCCCGGACGACCGCATCACCGACGACGTGGTTGCGCTGCTGAGCGATGCCACTACGGGGCTGGCGGACCAGTCCGGTTTTGCAGAGGTACCCTACACACCTAATCTGTCCCTCGACTACGTGGCACAGCCATACCTCGTCGCTGGGGCCGACCGCTTTGGGTCTTTTATCGGAGGGGGCGCGGCACTGTTCTGGAGCGACATGTTGGGCACCCGCAACCTTGCGACGGCACTACAGGTAAATGGGTCCTTCAAGGATATCTCGGGTGCGATCGCCTACGAAAACAGGCGCAGCAGGTGGAACCGCGGCGCACTCATCCAGCAGAACGTGTTCTCCACCGGGTTCATACCGCCCAGGCGCACCCGTTTCGACGAGTTCGGGAACCGTATTTTTCTCGACTCTGTTATAAAGCTCCGGCAGACCAATCGAGATATTACCGGATTCACGTCCTACGCCTTAAATCGCTCACACCGATTGGAGTTCTCACTAGGTGTACGTAACATAGCGTTCAGCGCCGAAGTGGAGCGCCGGATTTTCGATGAGATTGGGAATCAGCTGAGTAAGCAAACTGAAACGCTTCCAAGTGCTGAGTCGATCTACCTCGCTCAGGGTAGCGTCGCTGTGGTGTACGATAACTCGATATTTGGGCTCACAGCTCCGATCCTGGGCCAGAGATACCGGCTCGAAGCCACGCCGCTTGTGGGTTCAATCAGCTATGTAAGCGTCCTCGCCGACTACCGGAAATACGTCATGCCCGTTCGTCCGTTCACGTTAGCGGGCCGGATATTGCATTTCGGACGTTACGGTCCGGGTTCCGAAGATACGCGCCTGCGGGATCAGTACCTCGGGTACCCCGGGTTAGTTCGTGGATATGATTTCAACTCCTTTACCGTCAGCGATTGCGATGTCATCACAGGAACCTGCCCAGTTCTCGACCAACTGTTTGGAAGCCGCATCATGGTCGCTAATCTTGAACTGAGGTTTCCGTTGCTCGGTGCCTTCAGCGGAGGGAACAGCTTTTACGGCGCCCTGCCGATCGACCTTACTATTTTCGGGGACGCTGGCCTCGCTTGGCATCAGGACCTCACCGGCTTAACAACCGATCCCCGCAACCTCGTAAACGAGCAAGCTTTCTTCCTCGGTGGCGATCGCGAACCCGTCTATAGCGCCGGCGCCGGATTACGAGTCAACGTATTCGGCTTTGTGATCTTCGAGATCGACCGAGTGAGGGCGTTTCAACGTCACAAGTGGTTGTGGCAGTTCTCGTTCGTTCCTGGATTCTGAACCGCATCGTGTTTGCCGCGATTGCGATCGCGGCGGTCATCTCGGGTTTCCCGGCTCCGGCCGTCAGCCAGAGCGGAGCCTCACTCAGCGCGTCCACCGATCCGTTCCACAGGCACCGGCCCCTCGTACCCGGAGACTCACTCGAGGTTCTGCGGGCAGTAAGGTCGCGGCAGTTCGCATTCGAGAGGTTTCGGCGATCCAACTTCGAGCAGGCCCCAGCACTCAGGAGAGTCGACTGCGACGAGGTTATTGGTAGGTTTTGCTACATCCATTCTGAGACAGATTCCGTGATGAACGCCGAGCCGGCGCCCGTCGCCGCAGCCCGTGCATCCCTCATCGCGGCTCTCGACACCGCAGTGCAGTGGCAACCTGGAGACCCATGGATCGTCGCCCAGTTAGTGCGGTATCTGACTGAGTCCGGCGAACACGATGACGCGCTTGCTGCTGCGGAGGCGTGTCAGCTTGCGGAGGACTGGCTGTGCTACGCGTTCGCTGGATACGTGCGTCATTGGCAGGGCCGTTACGTCCTGGCCGGCGAGCTATTCGACGAAGCTCTCGGCGCTATGCCGGAGGAGACACGATGCGAGTGGACGGACGTCACCGTCCTCCTACCCGGCAGATTACGTCGTACGTATGAGGACACCCCTTGCGAAGAGAGAACTGATCTCAACGAACGGCTCTGGTGGCTGGCAGATCCGCTCTACTTGATGCCGGGAAACGACCGCCGAACAGAACACATCGCACGGCAGGTATTGAACAAGATCCTCGAAAGATCAGAGTCGGGCTACGGAGTCTATTGGTCCACCGACCTGGGGAAGCTCGTAACCAGATTTGGATGGCCGGCGGGATGGAAGATGGTGATGGTGGGACGAAACGAAACCTGGATGGAATCGGCTGTGGTGAGCCGCCACCCGTTCAACGCTAAGACCTTCGTTCCCAACTCCAGAATACTGGAGAGTCCTTTGGAAGCCCGTGCGTTTGAATGGAGCCTCGACGACCCGGACGTGCGCTCGCGGTACGCGCCACCGTATGCCCGCAGCTTCGAGTACCTCGAGTCCTACCAGGCGGTACCGTTTCTGAGGGGTGACTCAGCGATAGTGGTGGCTGCATTCCGGCTAAGAGCCGGTTTCGCCGCGACTGAAACGCCGGTACAATCGGCGCTCTCCATGTCGGCGAACGAAGCGGTAAGCAGCATCGCGACTGGTTCTTCGACGGCAGCGACCCATCGACTTACCGTAACCGGCGCCGCGGTACCGTCTCTCCTCAGCATCGAGGCGCTGGATACGGCTACGAGCACGGCGTCGCGGGTGAGATACGGGATCGTTCCGCCCGCACTTGTAGAGAACCAGCTTACTCTCTCGGACATACTCTTGTTTGAACCGATCGACCCGCTGCCCACCAACCTCGCCGACGTTGCACGGCTGGCACAACCCGGCAGCGAATTCGCGGGTGGTGACAGAATCGGACTCTATTGGGAGATCTATGGGCTGGCTGAAAGCGCCGACTCGGTCGTCACTTCGGTAACGCTGCTTCGGGGGGGAAGAAGTTTTCTCGGCGGGATCGCCCGGGCAATCGGCGTTGGCGGTAGCGAGCGGCCCGCGATCGCGATCGATTGGACCGAACCGTCGGGGATAAGTGCTTTTGCCGTTCCCAGATCGGTCTCGATCGAATTGGGGGATCTGCGGCCCGGAAATTATACGTTAAGGGTATCGGTCGAGTCCGCCGCAGGACGCCACGCAGCCAGCCAAAGAACTATTCAGATAATCGAGTCCGGCCTAACACCGCACGGTTCCTGAGCCAGCTAACCCGCCATCCCCAGAACCAATTCGAACTCACGCTCGGTCACCGGCTGCACTGACAGCCGGCTGTTATTTACGAGAACCATCTTCTCGAGCTGAGGCGAGGCTTTTATCGCTGCGAGTGACACCGAAACGGGGAACTTCCGCTCAAATCCCACATCGACCATGAACCAGCGCGGATTGTCGGCCGCCGCTCCCCGCTGTCCCCGCTGTCCCCGCCGCCCTCGGGTCATAGTACTTGCTGCTCCTATCTAGGGCGTACAGGTCCGGGTACGATTCTCTGACGACCTTCGCTAAGCCAACCACCGCGGAGGGCTTGGCGTTCGAATGATAGAACAGGACGCGATCCCCTTTCTTCATATCGCGCATGTAGTTGCGCGCCCGATAATTCCTGATGCCTTCCCAGCAAGTCTTCTTATCGCGCCGGAGATCGTCGATGGAGTAAACCCCGGGCTCCGATTTCATTAACCAGTAGCTAGGCATTCAGGATTCAGTGAGATGATTGAGGCGAAAATTCGGGCGGAGTTGTCCTTAGGTCGAGAAGCTCACGCCACATCCGCATTCTCCGGTGGCGTTGGGGTTACTGAAGACGAACCGCGACTCGGTAATAGAGGAGACCCAGTCGACCTTCATACCGTTTACAAGCGGCATGCTAAACTCGTTGACAAAGACACGAATGCCGTTTATTTCGAGGACGCGGTCGTCGTCATCTGGCCGCTGTTCCATTCGGACATCGTACATGTATCCGGAACATCCGCCTTCATAGGCGCCAACACGTAATCCGGCGACATCCGGATCCAGCGAATGTTTGCCTGCCAATATACCGACCTGCTCTGATGCAGCGTCGGTTACGACGAGTTCGAAGCCGGCATCTACTCCCGGCGCTTTCGACTGATTAGACAAGTGTTCAACTCTCCAGACTAACTGTTACTAATCTTAGCAAGAAATCGTTGCCGGGACTACTGATCGGCTATCCTTCGGCATCTCGCTGAAAATCCTCTTCATCTAGGAAACCCTTATCGATAGCAACGTCCTTCGCTTGTTGCAGCAGCGCAAGCAGATCCGGAAGAAGATCCACCCTGACTGTGACTCCGGACTTCGAAGGTCTCAGTTCGTCTTCGCTGTTGCGGTACCACACCCGTACCCCGAGCAGGTCATATCCTTTGTACTTCGAGAACGTGACCCGGACATCCTCGTGGTCATTCTTTGCAAAACCACCAACTTCAATCTGATCGTCAGCCATCGTGCCCCCCACCCTCGGATGTAACGTTTCGGACCAGCTGTTCTGGATCCAAAGTTAGCGAGGTTACGCTGACCCGCAAACGTGGTCCCGGCGTGTAGCTCTACGGCAACGTCGTTACCTACGCGCCTCCTATCCCGTTGATTCTCGTCGGGTTGCAACAAGGTTGTAGAGCCATGCGAACACCGCCCCCCCCACGGCACCATCGAGCAGACCATAGAGCGTGACCACGATGATCGACCCGAACCCGGTGGGACCGTCGTAACCCGGGTATATCGAGGCAGCCAGCGACAGCCAGGCCTCTCCGTAGTTCGCAAAGATCTGATTCACGACGCCAACGAGGAACAGGGATCCCCCCCATAGCACCGCCGCGGTCACTGATAAAGCTTTGATATTGAGAGCCATTGGACGTTCCTGTAGGAGTTCAGACTAACCTAGGAAATGTGAGTTCAGAGGGCAAATCGCGTAACTTTATAAAGAAAGAGAGGGCGCCGGCCGTGGCAAAATGAAATTGCGGTTAGAAAAGTGTGAAGAGTTGAGGCCGGGGAGTGGCCCCGGCGGTAGAGATATTCCCCAGCACACGCTATTTTTCTTCTTCTAGCCATGGAGTCGATCCTGATCTGTAGTCAGTTCAGCCAGGCGTGACCCGGATGAGAACGCATACCAAGACATTCCCCAGAATCGCTGCAGCCGCGGCGCTGGCGCTCGTTTTGGGCGACTGCGTGGTCAACCCAGCCACCGGAAAACGCCAACTCATTTTCATCAGCGAGGGTCGCGAGATCGAAATGGGCCGCGAAGCGGACCCGCAGATCGTCGCCTCCCTAGGCCTCTACGACGACCCTGCTCTTCAGCAATATGTTCAGGATATGGGGAGCAGACTGGCCGCACGCTCAGAGCGACCCAACCTGCCGTGGACGTTTCGGGTCGTAGACGACCCCGTGGTGAACGCGTTCGCCCTACCGGGCGGATTCATCTACGTCACGCGCGGCATCTTGGCCCACTTGAACTCCGAAGCGCAGCTCGCTTCCGTCCTGGGCCACGAAATCGGACATGTGACCGGGCGGCACTCCGTTGAGCGGATCAGCCGGTCTCAACTCACGCAGGTCGGTCTTGGGGTCGGTAGCATCGTGTCTTCAACTTTCAGAGATTTTTCGGGAGTTGCCGGTGCCGGTTTGGGATTGCTCATGCTGAGCTACGGGCGAGGCGACGAACGCCAGGCCGACGATCTCGGACTTAGATACATGCGGCGCGGTGGCTTCGATCCGAGAGAAATGTCCGGAGTCTTCGAGTTACTCGCGCGCGTTAGCCAGGCGCACGGCGGCCGGAGCACCCCGGAGTGGCTATCCACTCATCCGGATCCAGCCAACCGAAAAGAGCGCATCAATGACGCCGTCGCCGCTCTCAATGAAAGCTTCGCCGGCACCACCCTGGGAGGCGACGAATATCTACGACGCCTGGATGGACTCGTCTACGGAGACAATCCCCGAGAAGGTTTCTTCCGCGACAATCTGTTCATGCATCCCGATCTCGAGTTTCAGATCCGTTTTCCGGAAGGATGGAGAACGATCAATCAGAAGCAGGCGGTCGCCGGGGTAAGCCGGCAAGAGGACGCGATAATTCAGGTAACGTTGGCGTCCGCGAGGTCTCCGAGAGCGGCCGCGGATCAATTCTTCGGACAGGAAGGCATTAACGGGAGCCGACCTCGAAGCACAAGAATCAACGGGTTATCGGCCTATGCCGGTCGGTTCTCCGCAGTTTCAGGACGGACGGAAGTCCAGGGAATCGCTGCGTTCATAGCATTCGACCAGAACGTATACCAGATCGTCGGATACGGCGCCGCATCAAACTGGGGCAGCTACCGAGGTCATGTTGACCGATCCGTGAATAGTTTCGACCGCTTGCGGGACCCCGAGGCCTTGGCAGTCGAGCCCGACCGGCTCGACATCTTCGCGTTACCTCAGGAGATGTCGCTGAGTCAGTTTGCCAGAGGCTACAGCACGGGTCTTCCGTTGGAAGAGCTAATCTTGATCAACCAGGCGGAGCCAGACACGCCACTCAGCGCTGGCAGTCTAATTAAGAGAGTCCGGTAGCAATTTAGATCAGCAGTAATCAATACAACCGAAAGACGAGCTTTCAGATCTTATTCGTGTCTGGGATCTATCCAGTGCGAAGTGTAGTCGATACGTGGTAGCGGGCGTTCGTATCTGAGATAGAGAGGAGTCACGATTGGACTGGATCAGGTGGTTTTCCGAGACCGGAATCGACGACATCGATAGTGTAGGCGGAAAGAACGCCTCACTAGGCGAGATGATCCGTGAACTTCATCCGTTGGGAATTCGAGTTCCCGATGGATTCTCCATCACGGCAGGCGCCTACCGCCGCTTCCTCGAATCGAACTCCCTGGAATCGAAGATCCGAGAGGAGCTCAGCGGCATCGAAGAGGGAAACGTCGCACAACTCAAGAGCCGGGCGGCACAAGTTCGCCAGTTGATGGGCGCTGGCGAATTGCCTCTGGACCTAATCGAAGAGATTCAGAGCTCATACGGTGAATTATCACGCAAGGGCGGCGTGGAGAAGATTCACGTCGCCGTCCGCTCTTCAGCGACGGCGGAAGACCTGCCGAATGCAAGCTTCGCCGGACAGCAGGAAACGTATCTCATGGTGCATGGTGTCGCCGAACTGCTCGACGCCGTCAAGCGCGCGTTCGCCAGCCTCTTTACGGCACGAGCAATCAACTATCGCAACCGTATGGGGTTCGATCACTTCCAGACCGCGCTTTCCGTAGGTGTACAGCAGATGGTGAGATCGGATCTATCCGCGAGCGGAGTTATGTTCACGCTGGACACTGAATCCGGTTTCAGAAACGTTGTGCTCGTGACTTCGAGCTACGGACTCGGGGAAAACATCGTTCAGGGAAAGATAGTCCCAGACGAGTTCTACGTGCACAAGACCATGCTAGCGCAGGGTTTTGAACCCATTCTCCGAAAGAAACTTGGCGCCAAACGACTCAAACTGGTTTACAACGAGGCCGACCACAGCCAAGCCAACATCGCTACTCCACAAAAAGACCAGGACAGGTTCTCGCTAAGCGATCCGGATCTACTGCAACTAGCACGGTGGGGCGTAGCCATCGAGGATCACTACTCTCGAAAACGCGGAGTCGACACTCCGATGGATATCGAGTGGGCCCGGGATGGGTTGACCAGCCAGCTGTTCATAGTTCAAGCACGGCCAGAGACAGTTCACTCGCAGAAAACCACCGGCCTGATCCGAGAGTACAGGCTCAAGGGGACTGGGAAAGTGATTGCTGAGGGTTTGCCGGTCGGCAACTCGATCGCCACTGGGGACGCAAAGGTTCTTACCGACCTCGACAAGATGGATGAGTTCAAAGAGGGTGAAGTGTTGGTTACCGAAAATACCGATCCCGACTGGGAACCAATCATGAAGCTGGCATCCGCAATCGTGACCGAACGGGGCGGGCGTACGTCGCATGCAGCCATCGTAGCACGCGAACTCGGAGTTCCCGCAGTAGTCGGCTCCTTTGACGCAACCAAAGAGATCCACACCGGCCGAACCATAACCGTATCTGCCGCCGAGGGTGACGTCGGCCGAGTGTACGGGGGGGCGATCGATTTTGAAGTGCACGAAATCGACCCGTTCAGTCTCCCGAGACCCAAGACAAAGATTATGCTAAACGTGGGAACACCTGAAAAAGCGTTTTCGTCCGCCCTGCTTCCGAACGATGGCGTAGGTCTCGCGCGAATCGAGTTCATATTTGCGAGTTGGGTCAGACTGCACCCTCTGGCCCTCACTCGTTACCATGAGCTACCCGAGGACATCAAGATACAAGTAGACGAGATTACAGCTGGCTATGGGCGCAAGACCGATTACTTCGTAGACAAACTTGCACAGGGTATCGGCACAATCGCAGGTGCGTTCTGGCCGAACCCGGTCATTCTTCGATTCTCGGACTTCAAGACCAATGAATACGCGCACTTGCTCGGCGGCGAACAATTCGAGCCGAAGGAGGAGAACCCAATGCTCGGTTGGCGGGGGGCCAGTAGATACTACCATCCCGACTACAAAGACGGGTTCATGTTGGAGGTAGCCGCAGTAAAGAGAGTCCGTGAAACGTTCGGCCTGACCAACCTCAAGGTAATGATCCCGTTTTGCCGAACTCCCGATCAGGGACGCAAAGTGCTCGAAGTAATGGCTGAAGGCGGATTAGTGCAGGGCGAGAATGATCTCGAGGTCTATGTGATGGCCGAACTCCCCTCAAACATCTGGCTCGCCGCAGAGTTTGCAGAAATCTTTGACGGTTTTTCGATCGGTACTAACGACCTTACACAGCTGACTCTCGGCGTGGACCGGGACTCGGCGCGTATCGCCGACCTCTTTGACGAATGCAATGAAGCCGTTATGCAATCATGCGCTACGCTAATTCGCGAAGCCGCCAAGAAGGGCAAGAAGGTCGGAATCTGCGGGCAGGCACCGTCAGATTATCCCGACTTCGCAGCCTTCCTAGTGAAGGAGGGGATCGATTCGATCAGTATCAACCCGGACGCGGTGATGGCCACCACCAAATCAGTACTGGAAATGGAGGACAGGCTCTCGACTATTCCGATAACGGAGGCGTCTGCCAAGGGACGTTAACGAATATCGATTCCTGTGATAGACGCGCTGGCAGCAGGAGCCCATCAAGCATCCTCCTCCTCAAAGCTCAAGTTCACGCTCGCGATGTACTTTCTGAAGTGGCGATACAGGAACCCAACGAAGGAAGTAACCATCTGCCACTCGTTTTCTCCTCCGCGCGGCTGGATCACGGCCACGACAGTACCACCAAGCGCCTTCTGAAAATTTATCCAGCCCTTGTACGAAGCGTGCACCCACTTCTCCTGGTTCTTCTTCTTGGGACCGTGGCGGTGCAGCGTTCCACGGCCAGCCCGCCTCAGGTCTAACTCCTTTTGGACGAGGAGGCGGAACAGGTTGTCATCCTCATAGCGCGGAGTAATGGTCACCGTGATCATAACAACTCCTTTGAGGTTAGCCTTTTAAGATGCCGCCAACCACCCGCCCGCGAAAGCTTTGTGTGCGGACGTCAGCTGGCCCTTACGAGAACCTCCAGGCATTGAGCCGGACACACGGACTGCCTTACGTAGTCGACCATCTTCGTCGCGACGCTTCTGATCTGCTTCTCAGCCTCACCATCCAAGCATCTTCCATCTTCATCAAACACCTGGCGCACACCGGCGACCGAGACCGGTCCCGGAAGCACTATAGAGCCAACATGCGAACATATGCTCCTGAGTTGTTCGAGTGACTTAATGGCTCCGATACGGCCGGCGGCGACACCGAGCAGGGCGACAGGTTTGCCGGCCAGAACGGAAGGAAAACCCAAGTTCTCGATCACGAGTTTGATCGTGCTGCTTATCCCCCCGTGGTATTCGGGCGTCGAAAGAATTACTCCCGATGCGCTCTTGACCATCTCCCTGAGCCGTTCCGGTCCCAGGTTGTCACCGACGGCCCCCGGTGAGAGGAGAGGCATCTCGGCCGGGTCGAATGTGTCGACAGCTATACCGTTCGCCTGCAGCTCGTCGACGACCAGCGCAACTGCTTTAGACGTATAGTTCCCGGGCCGCGTCGTACCCAGGATAACCGCTATGCGAATATCTTCCGATGTGTCATTCATGATCCTGTCCTGAAGCGTGTTTAAACATTGCTGGGTTATGTGCTAATTCTTTGCGTAAAGCGGATAATCCACTTCGCGCGGGACTTCAACCGCAAGGATGTGAAGCGCGCCATCGGCGCTGGCAACAACCGCCGTCGTCGAGTCTCCAGTGGCGTTCGCCACCACAAAATCCTTGGGGTCCATCCGGATCTCTGGTTCGTCTGAGTTCGTGGACCACGTTCCCGAGCCACTCATGGCAACCGATGCCAGGCTGCGACCAGCCCGCAGCTCCTCTTTCATCCGCTCGAAGATGAGGATGTTGGCGTCGATCGCCATGCCTACGGAGAGGATGAACGCAGCCACGCCGGAGAG
>JACZUR010000041.1:11262-11884 GCA_022573095.1 Gemmatimonadota bacterium
CTGCGCCAGCTATTACGGACTTCACTGTTACCCCGTCTCGCTCCAACACCGGAAAGTCCTCTCGGCTGAACTGGTTGTAGGTGGGAGCGCGGGATAGAGCTTCCTGCAGATACGGTTCGAACCAGATCTGAAACATGTCCGTTTCGCTTCCCAACTCCTCTTCGTGTGACACGCCAGACCCCGTCTGCATTACCTGCACTCCGCCGGCCTGCACGGAACTCTTCGTGCCCAATGTATCCATATGAGAGATCTCACCGCCAATTGCGTAACTCATGATTTCGAAAGCCTGGTGCGGATGAAGTGCGATCAGTCCTCCTGATTCGGAGGACGCCCAGGCCCAATAGAAAAGCGGTCCAATCCGCAATACCACCGACCCCTCCCCGGGAAATCCAATCGGTTTCGTTTCGGTTATTCGCCCACCATCGAACGCGCCGCTACCCTGCTTTTCGACGGGATAAAGATCGACCGATAGGTTGTTATGGATTTTGTTCATATCTCGACTTCCCTACTCCGTTCGGTCAATTCTCAGCCAAATTCGCGACGGCCAGCCCTAGTTTGCGACACAGCGTGGACAGCAGCTCTTGCTCCTTCGCTGTCAGCTGGCCCATAGCAAGGGTCATGT
>JACZUR010000042.1 GCA_022573095.1 Gemmatimonadota bacterium
TCGGTTCGGGAGCTAATGGAAACCGGAATTCAGCCCGACATCCTTATTTGCCGCAGTGAACACCCCTTGGGTGAGGGTGTGAAACGCAAGATCGCGTCCTTCTGCAACGTCGATTTCGGATGTGTTATCGAGAATCGCAACGTTGAGACGATTTACCAGGTGCCGCTCGAGTTGAATCGGCAGGGCATGGATAAGGAAGTTTGCCGGCGATTGGGCTTGGAAACGAAGGATCCCGACTTGCGGCCGTGGCGTGTGCTCGTGGATCGCGTGTTATACCCTGCAGATACAGTTAAGATTGCGATTGTTGGCAAGTATACTGAACTCTCCGATGCCTACACGTCCGTTCGGGAGTCGCTGGTTCACGGCGGGATGGCGAACGATGTTGGGGTAGAACTAGAGTGGATTAGCAGCGCAAAGTTCCAGGATTTGGAGACCGCCGGTGAGATTCTCAACGACTGCCATGGGTTGCTTGTACCGGGCGGCTTCGGTGAGCGCGGCGTTGAAGGCATGGTGGAGGCGGTGCGCTGGGCGCGCGAGAATGAATTGCCGTTCCTGGGAATTTGCCTTGGTTTGCAGACCGCTGTTATCGAATTCGCCCGAAACGTCTGCAACTTGGTTGAGACGAATTCGAGCGAGTTCATGGCGGAGTGTGAGAACCCCGTTATATCGCTGATGGATTCCCAACAAGATGTGAAGGATGTTGGCGGTACCATGCGCTTGGGTGCGTATCCATGTAGGCTCGTTCCCGGTTCGAGAGCGGCGCAGATCTATGGAGCCAAGGAGGTCAGCGAACGGCATCGGCATCGCTACGAGGTTAACAACGAATACCGCGGTATCCTTGGTGAATATGGAATGCGCTGCACCGGCTTATCACCTGATGGGTCTCTGGTAGAGATTCTAGAAGTTGTCGACCATCCGTGGTATGTCGGTTGTCAGTTCCATCCTGAATTGAGGTCACGTCCCGACAATCCCCATCCATTATTTGTGAGTTTCGTCGCTGCCACACACGCGCGGAAGAAAAGCATCGTGGAAACCGAGGATATGGCGAACGCGGGAGCGTGAATGGCCCAACTGCTTCAGGGCAGGCCCTTGGTCATCGCGGGCCCCTGCGTTCTCGAAGACGGTGATGTAAACCTACGGATTGCCGAGCATCTCGTGAGAATGAGCGAGACACTCGGCATCGATTTCATCTACAAGGCTAGCTTCGACAAAGCCAACAGGACGCGTCTCGATGCGCCCCGCGGTCCCGGCCTCGACCGCGGCCTCGAAATTCTCTCCCAGATCGGGCGTTCGACAGGACTCCCATTACTGACCGATGTACATGAACCGTCGCAGGTCAAGCCGTGCTGTGATGTTGTGGATGTGTTGCAGATTCCTGCTTTTTTGTGCCGTCAGACCGATCTTCTAACTGAGGTGGGCCGCTGCGGAAAGTCCGTGAATATCAAGAAGGGTCAGTGGATGAAAGCTGAGGACATGGTTGGAGCAGTAGAAAAAGTGCGTTCAGGGGGGTGCACGGATGTCGCTGTGTCGGAACGCGGGACTTTCTTTGGGTACGGCGATCTGGTGGTGGACATGCGAAACTTCGACCGGCTTCGGGACATAACGGGGTGTACAGTGGTATTCGATATGACGCATTCGGTCCAGAGGCCCGGGTCAGGGTCGGACGGATCCAGCGGCGGCAGCCGGGAGAACGTGCGATCGTTGGCGGCGGCAGCAGCAGCGGCGGGAGCGGACGGTTTCTTCATCGAAACCCATCCCGAACCGGACAACGCGTCGAGCGACGCGGCTACTATCTGGCCGTTGGAGGAATTGGAGCCACTTCTGGCCCATGTTCTGGAACTGTGGAGAACTCGGGAACGATGTCTGAGTGACAAACCAACGACAGTCGAATGGAAGAGTTAGAATGCGTGTAATTCGATTTGCGATGGGCTTGATCGCGTTTGTGGCGTGCTCTTCAGCGGATCAGCCACCTACTACTGTCGTGCCCGGCTCAGATGCGGACCAGATGTTGTTCGGTCTTTCGCTCGTAGTAACATCGGATGGTTTAATTAGGGTGGCGCTTGAAGCGGATACCGCCTACCAGTACGAGGCGAGACAGGTTTCGGAGCTACGAGGCCTGACCGTTCATTTTTATAACAATTTCGGCGAACGAACATCAACTCTCACTGCGCGTGAGGGGACCTACGATTGGCGCACGGAGGATATGGAGGCGAGAGGAGATGTTGTGGCGACGACGCCCGATCAGAGGCGTCTGTCTACTGAGATCCTGATCTTTACGATGGCGACGAACGAGATATCGGGTTCCGAGCCGTTTGTTTTTACTGCTCCGGATCAGCGTTTGGTGGGGGAAAGTTTTACGTCGGATCCTGCTTTCAAGAACGTAGTCGCTTTACGTCCCAGCGGCACCTTGGGCCGGCTGGATCTTGATAGATAATGGCTTCAGTTCCGAGATACGTGATCTGCGGTGCAGTGGCGGCAACCGTCCTGACCGGTAATCTCCAGGCGATCCAAGCAAACACATGCCAGGTCATAATGGACCACGTCGGCGGATCTGGTCAGCAGATCGAGCTGTCAGGCGGGCGGCTCCGTTATCACTTGGGAGGTGGCGTACGCGCCCATTGTCTTGGGGAACTGACGCGCATGGAGTCGGATAGTGTTGCTGGCTACTCGGATTTGCAACGCGTAGATTTCTTCCGTAACGTTGTTTTCGTCGATACCAATGTGACGCTCACCTCAGACCGGGCGATCTACTACCTGGACGACGAACGGCTGCACGCCTTCGGTAACGTGGTCCTGACCAATATGGTTACCGGATCGACTCTGTCGGGTCCTAATCTCACATACTCCAGGGCGGTCCGCGGGATTCGTGATTCGGTTGAAATATTCGCAACGGGACGGCCAACGGTCGAGTACCACGCCGCCGGTGAGAGTTCATCCGAACCCTATCTAATCGAGGGAGATCGCATCAGGTTTGAGGGTAATTCCAAGGTGTGGATGGGAGGCGCCGTGGAGATCACACGTAGCGACTTGCATGCCAGATCCGATTCGGCTTTTCTGGATATTGAGGCCAGCGAGGGCGAACTGATTGGTAACGCCGTCGTCAGGGGGCGAGACTCGTCTTCCTACCGGCTGAGTTCCAAGACGCTCCGGTATCGCTTCGGCGGGAGCGAGTTGGAGTGGATTCAGGCGAGAGACAGTGCTCATGCCGAAAGCTCTGATTGGGTTGTTGACGCCGACACCATTGAGTTGGCGATGGATGGTGGTCTGATTCAGAGTGCCGTGGCTTGGGGCGATTCGCTCTTGCCGGTAGCATCGTCCGCGGAGTACACGATCACGTCCGACAGCCTGGAGATAGACTCGCCCGATCAGGTCCTGGAGGAGCTGCGCGCGTTCGGTCACGCCATCGCACGGTCCGTATCTGCTCAGGATTCTGTCGAGGCCGACTGGATCGCGGGTGACACGCTTATCGTCACATTCAAATCAGGGGTAACGGGTAACCGCGTAATCGACGCGCTCGATGCTCAGGGGGAAGCGCGGGCGCTGTACGCGGTCTATGGGCAGGATACCTCTGGGAATCCGGGGTTCAACTATTCGCGAGGCGATAGGATCGTGGCGCGTTTCGCTGAGGGAGAGATTGACCGGATCGATGTTTTCGGCGAGGCCGACGGTGTATACCTCGAACCCCAGAGCGCGAGATGACTGAAGGCATCGTCGCCCTTCTCGGCGAGGGCGACCCGTCGCTTCCGGTTGCGATAGCGTCCATGCTCAAAGTCGCCTCGGACGACGGGAGCGCTGCCTTTGGAGACCTGGCGGTGGCGTACCGGGCGGACCACATCGAGCTGACCCGAAGGGAACGAGGAGAAGCCGAGATGCAGAGGGGCTCGCTGTCGGTCGACGAGGTACGGCGCCACCTGAAGACATCGGTGATTCCACGTCTCGTGATGAAGAACGTCGTCCAGCCGGTCGACAACGACCTCGGTGATGCTTCCCAGATCCGCATGGAAGATGAGATATGGTCAACCGTTCAGTCGGACCGCTTCGGTGTACGCGAGAAGTTGATGAAGATTGCTCTCGAGACAGTAAGGAGGACGGAAACTGCGGGTGGCTCGTCGTCGGCTTCAAACGGGTCGATTCTTAGGGCGGTTGGGCTCACCAAGTCCTACCAGCGGCGCCGAGTGGTGGATTCGGTGGACATTGAGCTGCGGCAGGGGGAGATCGTTGGGTTGTTGGGACCGAACGGGGCAGGGAAGACGACCACCTTCTATATGATCGTGGGCCTGATTCGTCCTGAAGCGGGGAAGATCTCAATCGATGACACAGATCTTTCCCGCAAGCCGATGTACAAACGCGCTAGACTGGGGATCGGGTATTTGGCGCAAGAGCCATCGATCTTTAGAAAACTGACCGTCGAGCAGAACGTGATGGCGATTCTCGAAACTCTGCGGATGTCCGATGAAGAGCGACACGCACGGCTCGAGAATCTTCTGGACGAGTTATCGATAAAGCATCTCCGGAAAGTTCCAGCTTACTCGCTGTCCGGTGGAGAACGCCGCAGGCTCGAGATCACTCGCTCGCTCGTGACCAGTCCCAAGTTCATGTTGCTCGACGAACCCTTTGCCGGTGTCGATCCGATTGCCGTTCATGATATTCAGACGATCGTCGCGAGCCTGCGCGGCAAGGGCATCGGAGTGCTTATCACGGATCACAATGTCGAGCAGACTCTCGATATCGTGGATCGCGCATATATCATGTTCGAGGGAGAGGTCCAGGTTTCGGGAACAGTGAGGGAACTGGTCTTCGACGATCATGTGGCGGATGTCTATTTCGGCCCAACCCTGACGGCGAGACTCAGGGAACGCCTTGGAGCCGCCGCTTGAAACAGACTCTGCAACAGTCCACTTCTCTGCGACAGGAGTTGCGGATGAATCCTCGCCTGTATCAGGCGATGGACTTGCTCTACATGCCGTTGATGGAACTGCAACAGCACTTAAAGGAAGAACTGCTCGTCAACCCGTTCCTCGAGATGGCAGATGCTGACGAAGAGTCCGAACAAGATGAAGTCTCTCTCGAGTCAAAGGAGGAAACAGAGGAACAGAACAAAGACGAAAACGAGGTTGATTGGGAAAATATTCTGCTCGATGGATTTCATTCCGCTCCCACTGTTTCGACCTTTGAAAATCGCGAGTTTTACGAGCGGGCGCCCGTAGCTGAGCGGGACCTCTCAGATCACCTGAGGGACCAGATCCAACTATTGGACATTGATGACTCTCAAATACCGCTTATCGAAGAAATACTCGGAAACATAGGAGAAGATGGGTACCTGAAGGCGAGCCTCGATGAAGTTGTGGTGGGTGTGAACGCGTTGCTGCCGGATGATGGTGATGGTTCGGAAAGGGCGCAGCGGGCAAGATACACTTTCGAGCAGGCTGCGGAGGTCTTGGAAATGATCCAAGGTCTCGACCCCCCCGGTGTAGCGGCGCGCGATCTGCGAGAGTGTCTGCTGCTTCAGCTCGCCAGGATGGGAGATACCAACTCACTTACGTTAGAACTGGTCCGCGACAACTTCGATGAATTGATCTCGCACCGCTGGAGCGAGCTGGCAAAAATACGTGGGCTAGATCCTAAAGAGGTTCAGGATGCTACCGACCGCTTGGCCGTTCTCGATCCGAAACCGGGGTTGAGGTATGCAGTTTCGGGACATGACTATGTGACCCCGGATCTCATCGTGGAAAAGATCGACGGCGACTATAAAGTGTTCCTGAACGACACCGGAACACCGCGCCTGCGGATCAGCCAAACCTACAAGAACATTGCGGCTGATAAGAAACAGTTCGTCGGTGAGAACAGGGAATTCATTACAAACAAACTGAATAGCGCGTCCTGGCTGATTCAGGCGATCGAACAGCGCCGCCAGACAATGCTCAAAGTGATGAACTTCATCGTGGATCGGCAGCGAGAGTTTTTTGACCAAGGCATCGAGCATCTCAAACCTTTGACCCTCCGCGAGGTCGCGGAAGTCATCGAGATGCATGAGTCCACGGTAAGCCGTGTGACGAACCAGAAGTATGTTCAGACGCCGAGAGGTCTCTTCCACCTCAAGTTCTTCTTTTCGAGCAGCCTGGGTACGGCCTCGGGGGAAGACGCCAGCGCGAGGTCGGTTAAAGCGCAGATAGAGAAACTGGTCTCGGGCGAGCAGAGTCAGCAGCCGCTGACGGACTCACAGCTGGGTGAAATGTTGAAGTCGCAGGGTATCAGCATCGCCCGGCGAACGGTTGCCAAGTATCGGGACCAACTTGGAATCTTACCTGCACGAATGCGCAAGAGAATATGACATTAGCGCGGCGGAACTCTCGAGCTGAAGTAAGTGTGCTCGTTCCCGCAAAAGACGAAGCCGAAAACCTCCCTGAGTTTCTACGGCAGTGTGCGTCCGCGCTGGAAGGTGAAGATTCGAGTTACGAAGTGATCGTCGTGAACGACGGTAGCGAGGATGATACGGCTGATGTGCTCGAGGAGCTGCGGGAGAAATACGAATTTCTTGGAGTGAGGTCGCACCGGAGCCGGCTTGGTATCGCGGATGCATTGCGAACGGCGGCCGACCACGCTTCGGGAAGGATCTTCGTGTTCTATCCCGCTGACCTGCAGTTTGCGCCGGCAGAAATCCCGCAGCTAGTCGCGCCGATTTTGAGCGGCGAGGCGGACATGGTCACCGGTAGGAAGGAAGGAGTCTACGAAAAGGCTTTCATTTCAGGAGTCTACAACTTCCTGTGTCGGCTGCTCTTCGGAATACGTGTGACCGACCTGAACGCGGTAAAGGCGTATCGCAGAGAGATAATGGATGTGTTGCCGCGCCGTCCGGACTGGCATCGGTTCATGGCGGTGGTTGCTTCTGCCGAAGGATTCACTCTCACCGAAAGGCCGGTAACGCTGCATCCCCGCCGCGCCGGCCAATCGAAGTTCGGCCTCGCAAGGATCCCAGTGGGCGTACTGGATCTGATGTCGGTATGGTTCCAGGTGCGTTTTGGGCGAAAACCGATGCTGTTCTTCGGCTTATCGGGTGGGATTCTCTTCCTGCTCGGTTTCGTCACGGGAGTGTTCGCCCTGGTGCTCAGGTTTTGGTACGGATTCGGTTTCAGACCGCTGCTTGATCTCGTGATGGTGCTCGTGATCTCAGGCATCGTCCTGTTCGGATTTGGCTTCGTGGGGGAGATGCTCGCCGGCGCTCGCGAGGAGATCAGGCAGTTGAGCGCGGCCGTCGAGCGATTGAACGACTCGGAGCGAAACCGGTAAGCTCCTTCCGGTGAACATCCTTTCGGTAACCCACTCCTATCCCCGCTGGCGTGGCGACATGGCCGGTGCGTTCATCCACCGGCTTAACGTGGCGCTGACGAGAAGATCACATCGAGTCACCGTGATCGCACCGGGTGACAAGGACTTATGGGGCCGGGATTCGCTCGATGAGATCGATGTTCATCGGGTGAAGTACGCTCCCGAGCGTTGGCAGCAAATTGCCTACCGGGGCACGATGGATACCGCCGCACTGCGGCCGGCCGGTGCGGTGTGGACCATTTCATTGATCGCACGCCAGGCGTTGGCGATCCGGGAACTGTGCACGCGGGGAAGCGAAGGGATCGATCTCGTTCACTGCCACTGGTGGGTTCCCGGGGGGTTGTCGACTTTCTTGAGCCAGATCCGAACACCCTACCTTGTTACACACCATGGGACCGACGTGCGAATCCTCGAACGTTCGGCTGTTGCCCGCAAGATAGGCCGGCGTGTCGTTGTGAAGGCGAACGCGGTGACGGCGGTGTCGAACTATCTGGCGGATCGCGTTGCAAGTCTGTGTCAGGTACCGAGGTCGGCCATTCACGTGCAGACAATGCCCTCAGCAATCGAGTCAGTAGCGCGCGCGCGGACCCACGGGGGAAGGATAATTACTGTAGGCAGACTAACGAAGCAGAAACGGATCCACGTGTTGCTCGATGCTTTTCATATGTTGAGAGATCGACGGCCGGATGTTTGTCTGTCCATCATCGGCGACGGCCCGGAACGCGTTGCGTTGCAGACTCAGGCAACAGGTCTGGGCATAGAGAACTCAGTTGAGTTTACCGGGCAGATCGAGCCGAATGACGTTGCTACGGCGTTATCCGAAGCTGCCGTCTTTGCGTTTCCGGCTGTTGACGAAGGCTTTGGGCTGGCCGCGGCGGAGGCTCTCATGACGGGAGTGCCCGTGGTCGCGTCACGCTCGGGAGCCTCTCCTGATTTTGTGCCGGAGCAGGGTGCGGGGCGGCTGGTAACGCCCGATGATGCGGCGGCACTGGCACTGGCTCTCGAAGAGTTACTCGATGATGCAGACGCTGACTCGAAAGCCGAGGCCGTGGGCGAGGAGCTGCGCGCTAGACTCAGCGCCGAGAGCGTAGCGGAAAACTACGAGCGAATTTACGAGGGCGTCCTAGGAAAGTCTCGGGTTACTTGAACAGAAAAGGCTGGGTCTGGCTGGGCCAGGCAATTCTCGTTCTGGTGCTCGTGTATTTCATCTGGCGGCGAGTCTCAGCCGACTGGAGAGAATTCAGCTCGCTCGATTTCGCCGTTCAAGCACGTCCCACCTGGATCGTTGCGTCGGGTCTCTTGGTTTGGGCGAGCTATGCGTTATTGATTGAAGCCTGGCGCGGTGTGCTGCGCGGGTGGCAAGCGCAAATCTCATATGCCTCTGCATCAGCCGTCTGGTGTGTGTCAAACTTGGGCAGATATCTCCCCGGTAAGATCTGGTCGATCGCCGGCCTCGCCGTACTGGCCCAAAGGGCCGGTGTAAACCCGATGACCGCTACGGCGTCCGCGATCGTGATGCAGGCCCTCGCAATCGCTACAGGCACGATCATTGTCGTTCTTGCGGCTCCGGCTTCGGTAACCTCGCTCGGCCTGATTGCCGCGTTAACAGTCGCCGCCGGAACCGTTGCTTTGCTGACCGTGCCCGCCGCGTCAAAGCAAATATCTCGACTTCTGGGGCGAAACTTCGAGTCGCTACCTCCCGGGGCAGTATTGATCGGCGTGGCCGCCACTACTCTGTCGTGGCTGATCTACGGAACTTCGTTTTGGCTGCTAGGTAAAGGTTTGATACCGGATGCTGAGCTTTCAATTCAACGTGCCGTGGGCGTCTTCGCTTCGGGGTATATCCTTGGACTCATTGCCCTGTTTGCTCCCGGTGGAATCGGGGTGAGGGAGGGGGTGTTCGTTGCACTGCTTTCGAGCAGCCTGGGACTTGCCGGCGCTATAACGCTGAGCGTTGCCTCTCGGATTCTGATGACGTTGACAGAGTTGGGTGCCGTTCTCGTCGTATTACCCTTGAAATCCCGATTGGGAGAACCTTAGCAATTGAACAGCGACACGGTTAAAGCGGGAAAAAGTTTCGAGCCATCCCGCCCGACTCTCGTGGCGTTGGGCGTGTTGAGTTTTTGGATAGTTATCCTTTCGCTCCCGATGTTGAGCGGACAGTTCCTGGCGGGACCTTTCAGCGATCAATATTCTACGGGATACGCGTTCCGGCATTGGGCTGCGGGGCAGTGGGGAACGACCGGCGCGATACCGCTGTGGAATCCGACAATTTTTGGGGGCATACCGTTCGTAGCCGCGATGCACGGAGACATCTTTTATCCGACAGCGTGGTTACGCCTCATCATGCCGACTGAAGTGGCAATGAACATCGGATTTGCCGTTCATTACGTTCTCGCTGGCTTTTTCATGTACCTGTTTCTGAGAAAGCTGAGAATATCCTGGTTTGGCTCCGTTGTCGGTGGCCTCTGCTATCAGCTCTCCGGTGTGATCGGTACGTATGCGGCACCTGGGCACGACGGTAAATTGTTTGTCACGGCTCTGCTTCCGCTTGGACTGCTAGCTCTATTGATAGCCATTCGTGACCGGAGGTTAGAGGGATATGCTATCCTCGCACTGACTACGGGATTGGTAATTCTCAGTCCGCAGATACAGATGGCGTACTACTTTCTCATTACCTCTGGTCTGTTTTCCCTATATCTGACCTTTGGCGAATGTAAAGACCGCAAGCCGTCCGATAAGCTAAAGGTGCTTGGGCTGGCTTTTGCCGCCGTTGTGGTTGGCTTCGGCGTGGCAACTATTCAGCTCCTGCCGTTTTACTCCTACATTCCGTTTTCTCCGAGGGCTGAAATCTACGGTGGCGGATTCGAGTCTTCTGCCTCATATGCCATCCCCTGGTCGCATGTACCCGAGTTTTTTTTCGCAGGGTTCGTCGGCGACCGGCTCACTTATTGGGGATCGAATCCCCTGAAGCTCCATTCAGAATACCTCGGACTTTCCGTGCTGGCCTTGGCATTCCTTGGCGCCCTCGGGAGAAGAAGACAAATCGTAATCTGGCTGGGTGGTATGGGCCTACTGTTTCTCTTGATCAGCCTCGGCGCAAGTACTCCATTCTATCGGATATGGTGGGAAGTCATGCCGTATGTGAAACAGACCAGAGCCCCGGGAATGGCGTTGTACGTAGTCTCGTTTGTGATTGGCCTGTTCGCAGCCTTTGGGGTTGAGCGGCTGGAGCTTGGGGAAGGCAAGCACCACGCCAGTGTCTGGGTATGGGTGGGAACCGCGGTAGCGGTATTCGGACTGGTAGGCGTTCTTGGAACGGTAGCTCAGTCACTGGCTGCTAGCGGTGAATTCAGTCAGAGCCGTGTTGCCCAGGCTGTGGCTGCGAGTGACGGGATTCGATGGGGAGCGTTCTGGGGAGGATCGGCTCTGGCTGTAGCGGGAATTTCAGTGCTGCTGGCGGTTCGGAACCGGTTAAGGACCAGTACCGCCTTGCTGATTATCGGACTTGCTGCAAGTGCGGACCTGTGGATGAACTCGCGGAGTTTTTGGTCATACAGTCGGCCGGATGCAGAGGTATTTGCACCCGACGCCGTCCAGGACTATTTGGAAGGAGTTGAACAGCCGTTTCGAGTATTTGATATCGGTTTTCCGCTCGGGCGGGCGTCGTACCCGGGTTCAGCCCTTATGGCGCGCGGGGTCAACCAGGTATTCGGCCATCATGGTAACGAGTTGCGCCATTTCGACGAACTGTGGGGTGGCAAGAACCAGTGGACGAATTGGGGCAATTCGAATCTCTGGGATCTGTACGCTATAGAGTATCTGTTAGTGCCGAGTAGCGCCGAGGGACTGGACAGCATCGCTGGGTTTGAACTGGTGCTGCGGGATGCCATTACGGCGCCCGGCGTGGTGACCAATGTGTTCAGGCGCTCCCAGGTCCAATATGCGCGCCTGATACCCGGGGCGGTGGTTCTTCCTGAAAGCCAAGTCATTCCGACGGTGCTCGATCAGCGCTTTCCGTTACAACGGGTGGTCGTCTTCGACGAGGCGGAGGACCTGTGGAGCCTCACGACGGACCGCGGCGAGCGCCTCTCGGCGCGCTATTGCATCCTGGCGACGGGCTGCCTGTCCGCTCCGCGACGCCCCGCGTTCAAGGGCTTGGATAGCTACCGGGGCGACTGGTACCACACCGGTTATTGGCCCCACGAAGATATCGACTTCAGCGGCAAGCGGGTCGGTATCATCGGCACCGGCTCGTCCGCCATCCAGGCCATCCCGGTGATCGCCGAGCAGGCGGCCCACCTGACCGTGTTCCAGCGGACGGCGAATTTCAGCATCCCCGCCTGGGACGGCCCGATCGACGAGGAAACCACCCGCGAACGCAAGGCGCAATATAGGGAAATCCGCGAAAAGGCGCGCTGGTCGACCGGTGGCGACATCTACGATACCCACGAGAAGCGGACGCTGGAAGTCTCGCTGGAAGAACGCCAGCGCGAGTTCGAGCGGCGCTGGGCCGACGGCGCCTTCAACTACATGGCCACCTTCCCCGACCTGCTCAGCGACCAGCAGG
>JACZUR010000043.1 GCA_022573095.1 Gemmatimonadota bacterium
GGAGTTCGCTCTTTCCCAAAAGGAGGGGCTCCGCGCCAGAAATTTTTGGACTCTCGGGCTGGTGCTGTGGATGTTCGGACGTGAACGGACGGCTGTAGCGGAATGGGTCTCCAACAAGTTCGCGAAACGTCCTGAGCTAGCGAACTCGAACATTGCGGCGTTGAATGCGGGTCACGCTTTCGGCGAAACTGCGGAACTGTCCGGCAGTTTCACAGCATATTCGGTTCGGAAGGCTGATGTTGCACCCGGTCTTTACCGAACGGTTACCGGAATCGAGGCGCTGGGAATTGGTTTAGTGGCAGGAACCAGGTCGGCGGGAGTGAGGATGGTGTTCGCCTCGTATCCAATTACGCCCGCTTCGGGGCTGCTGCATTTTCTGGCCGCTCAGAAGCACTTCGGCGTGGTTACGTTCCAAGCCGAAGATGAGATTGCCGCCGTCTGTGCAGCAATCGGGGCTTCGTATGCGGGTGCGCTTGGAATCACTTCGAGTTCGGGTCCCGGCATCGCACTCAAGACCGAGGGGATCGGCCTTGCGGTGGCTACCGAGTTGCCACTTGTGATCGTCAACTCCCAGCGTGCTGGCCCATCGACGGGGATGCCAACTAAGAGTGAACAGAGCGATCTATTCCAGGCGATCTATGGTCGCAATTCGGACTCCGCCTTACCCGTGATAGCCGCTGCGACACCCGCCGACTGCTTCGAGGTCGGAATGGAGGCCGTTCGCCTGGCAACCAAATACATGACGCCAGTAATGCTCCTGACAGATGGCTATCTTGCGAACGCGGCCGAGCCGTGGCGGATTCCCGACCCCGATAGCCTTCCAGAGTTTCCCGTAGCGTTCCGGACGGACCCTATCGGGTTTCATCCCTTTGCGCGACACGAAGAGACGCTGGCTCGCGGTTGGCCTGTACCGGGAACCCCAGGCCTTGAACACCGCATCGGTGGAATCGAGAGAGACTTTGACTCGGGTCACATATCGTACGACCCCGATAACCATCAGAAGATGACCGATACCCGCACTGAAAAAGTGGCGAGAATAGCTCGGGACATTCCACGTCAGGGCGTTGCCGTTGGAAACGAAGGTGGTGCGCTAGGAGTCGTTGGCTGGGGCTCGACCTTCGGAGCTATAAAGCAAGCCGTCAAGATGGCACGAGACGAAGGCCTGGACGTGTCGCACGTCCACCTTCGCTATCTCAGTCCCTTCCCCGAAAATCTTCGCGACGTCCTGGCATCTTATGACCGTCTCCTCATCCCCGAGCTGAATCTAGGCCAGTTGCGCGCCGTGCTGCAGAGTTCGTACTTGATGGAGATGAAAGGATTCAACAAGGTGACCGGACAACCATTCAAAGTGGCTGAACTGTTCGAAGCGATTCGGGTATCCTTGAGAGATTAGCCGAATGACCGTCGAAGCAGCGAAACTCACCGCCAAAGATTTCGCTTCCGATCAGGAGGTCCGTTGGTGCCCGGCGTGTGGCGATTACGCCATCCTAAAGGCAATGCAGCGAATTATGCCGGAGTTGGAAGTTCCCAAAGAAAACATTGTCTTTGTATCGGGCATCGGATGCGCTGCACGGTTTCCCTATTACATGTCGACCTACGGATTCCATACGATTCATGGTCGGGGCCCGGCGATCGCCACTGGGATCAAATTGGCTAACCCCCATCTCGACGTGTGGCTTACAACCGGCGACGGTGACTCTCTCAGCATCGGCGGTAATCACCTGATTCACGTGCTTCGCCGCAATGTGGACATGCAGATTTTGATGTTCAACAATGAAACTTATGGTCTCACAAAGGGCCAATATTCTCCGACCTCCAGGGTCGGCACCAAGTCCCCTTCGACCCCGCTTGGTTCACTGGATACACCGCTTTCAGGGTGCGCCGTCGCGTTGGCAGCGGGCGCACGATTCGTAGCGCGGGGAGTTGACATCAGCAAGGGACTAGCTGACCTGTTCAAGGCGGCTCACGCACACCGGGGCACTTCATTCGTTGAAATTTTCCAAAATTGCATCGTTTTCAACGACGGTGTTTTCGATCATTTTGCAGACCGCAGCGTTGCTCCCGACAAACAAGTTTTGGTTGAGCACGACAAACCGATGTTGTTCGGAAAGGAACGACAGTACGGCATCCGGCTGAAGCCAGGCTCGCTCGAGCTTGAGGTCGTGACGTTGGGCGAGAACGGAATAGGCAATGAAGATATTCTGCGTCATGACGAGTCGAACAAAATCCTCGCATCCGCTTTGATCGAAATGGAACCCCCTGATTTTCCGGTTGCAATGGGAGTGATATACCGCAGGTCAGATGCCACGTACGAATCAATGGTGCACGCTCAGATCGATGCCGCAATGCAGGAGCGGCCTGACGTGGAACTGAGCGAGTTGTTGCAACAAGGTCGAACTTGGTTGGTAGCTGGGTAAAGATCCCGGAAACGAGATGGTTTCCACTGTAGTGCTAAGGTATTTGCAGCACGCATTACTCGTGCCGTAGCGCTTCGATCGGATCTAGTAGCGCCGCCCGATGTGCCGGCCAAAGTCCGAAGAAGATTCCCACCGCGGCGCTGAATACGAACGAAACGACAATCGTTTCGAGAGAGACTTGAGTGTTCCAGCCCTGGAACTTCGCCAGCGACACGGCGCCTACACTCCCAAGTATTATTCCGAGCACCCCACCCATAGTGCAGAGAGTCACTGCCTCAACAAGAAACTGAAGCATTATCGAGCGCCTGCGTGCACCGAGGGCTTTGCGAATTCCTATTTCCTGAGTCCGTTCAGTGACGGATACGAGCATGATGTTCATGATGCCGATACCGCCAACGATCAGACTAACCGCAGCGATTCCGGCAAGCAGAAACGTGAGAGTCGCGGTCGTTTCCTGCCTCGCGGACAAAAACTCGCTTCTGTTCCGAATCTGAAAATCGTTGGGAGCCCCAGGGCGAATCCCGTGTTCGCGTCTCAGCACGTTCTCAATTCCGATCATCGCAACCATTGTCGAGTCGGGATGGGTTACCTGTACAGTGACGGATCTAAGGCGGTCGGTTCCGAAAACTCGGAACTGACCTGTCTTAAGGGGAATAAGTAATTGTTCGTCAGGATTCGAGAACCCTACCGCGCCCTTCTCGCTCAGCACTCCGATTATTTCGAATGGTATGCCTCTGATGCTGATCTGTTGGCCGATCATTGCGGCGCCGTTGGCACCCAAGAGTTCGGGTACGGCACTCCCCAATACCACGACCCTTCTGCGGGCGACGTTGTGGCCGGAGGTGAACATTTCGCCCGCAACAACTTCATAGTTGTTGATGTCGATGTATTTAGGCAGGGTTGCCAGCACGGTTACGTTTGCGTTCTGGTTTCCGTACTTGATCTGTTGGTTTCGTGAAAGTTCGGGTACTACCGCCTTTACTCCGGCAGTAATCGCTGCCAGCGCGGTTGCGTCGCTTGTCGTGAGGCTCACTCTCTGATCGCTTGCGACACCGCGACGGAATGACTGGCCCGGATACACGGACAACAGATCTGTTCCCAGCGCGTCAAGTTGTTCCTCAACAGCCGCGCGTGCACCTGTGCCAAGCGCTACCATAATGATGACCGCGGCCACGCCTATTATGATCCCGAGCATGGTGAGAAACGACCGCAGTTTGTTTGCTTTGATAGCGCCGAGGGCGACGAGTATGATTTCCATCAGCGGCGCCCGCCTGACGTCAAGCCACCTCCGGTGAAGCGGCTAATTCTCTCCTGAAACTCCTGTTGGCTTTGCAGAAGTCCTGCGCTGGGAAGCAACAGAACAGTGTCCGACGTATCGAGACCCCTTACGACCTCAGAGAAGTCGAGGTCGGTTAGCCCGGTGCGGATCGGCACCGCCGTAGGGTTGCCGTCGCGCAACGCGAACACTATATACTCTCCCCCAAATTGAAACTGACTGCCGGATCGCTGCCCTTGGCGTCCGCTGCGACCTCGCCCCCCCTGCCCACGTTGCCCACGTTGCCCACCACCTCCCATAGCGGAGCGAATTCTCGTCATTATCGCACGCTCGGCCTGCGT
This sequence comes from Gemmatimonadota bacterium, assembly GCA_022573095.1. Lineage (GTDB taxonomy): Bacteria > Gemmatimonadota > Gemmatimonadetes > Gemmatimonadales > GWC2-71-9 > B16T1B5. Next base: position 4,035 of record JACZUR010000043.1, read on the forward strand.
GAGCGACTGGAACGCTTGCGGGCCCCCGCTTTGGATTTTCTGCAGGACGGGGTTGACCTGCTCCGCAGTGAGTCCCGCGGGAAGTTGTATCTCCTGACCTCGAAAGCTGACCGTGTTCGGCGATGCGCTGGCGGCGATCACCTGGGCGTTTTGAGCCGAGTCGCCTCCCGCCCGTGGCCGCCCGCCCCCCTGAGCCTGGCGGGCTGTCTCGAGTTGACGCCGAACGGTCTCCATTTCTATGCCGAGTACCGCCGCTGCTGATGAAACATCACGTTGGGTGCGAAGCGCGGCATTGGGCACGGCCACCACTCCCTCTCTCGAGCCAATGTGAATCTCAACCTCAGAATTCATACCGGGTCGCATCAGCCCCTGGTCGTTCGCGATCCGGATCAGGACCGGAAACATGGTCACGTTCTGCTGTTCGATGGCCTCCGGCTCGATCTTGAGGACAGTTCCCTGAAAGGGTTGGTTCGGATATGCGTCGACCGTTATGGTTACCTGCAGGCCCGGTTCGATCTTCCCAATATCCGTTTCGTCGACCAGCGTACGTATCTGTACAATGTCGAGGTTCGCCATCTTAAGGAGAACTTGGCCTCCGCTCAATCCCTGGCTCGCCGACTGGATCACGGATCCCACTTCAACGTTTCTACTGAGGATCATGCCGGCAATGGGGGCTCGGACTTCGGTGTCCTCGTATGCTATGCGAGCGTCTTCGAGGGACCGTTGAGACCTTACCAGCGAGGCGTATGCATTTGCGCGGTTCAGCCGTGCATTTTCGTATTCCTGTTCCGTGATCGACTGAGAGTCGTGAAGCGCTTGCGAACGCCTCAACTGAGACTCCGCGTTGTCCAGCTGCGCTTGCGCTACCTCAAGGTCGGCCTCGGCCTGAATGACAGCATTACGAGGTATACGTTGGTCGACTCGCACCAGCAAGTCACCAGCACCTACCTCGTCACCTACTTCAGCCAGCACATCGATGATTTCACCCGACGCCTTAGACTTAACCTCCACCGTTCGGATCGGCTCCACAACTCCGGCTGCGCTCGCCGACAGTACGATGTCGCGAACGGCTACGGGAACCATTTGGTATACTGGGATCTCCACTTCTTCCGTACAGCCCATTAGAGTTCCGATCGCGAGTGCCGCAGTTAGTCGCGTCGTCTTGAACAGATTCATCTCAACTTTGGATCCAGTGTTTATTTTGAGAGTCATATCTCGCGCCCAATTAACGTCTCAATCTCCGCCTTAGCGATAAAGAAATCCAGCTTGGCCTGTACGAAATCTACGTCCGACTGGTCCAGGCTCACCTGAGAGACGAGCACTTCTACGATTGTCGACACACCAAGCCGGTAACGCTCCTGCCGTACCCGGAGTTCCTCTTCAGCGGCAGCGTGGCTTGCATCGGCTATGTCCATCCGCAGCCGGGCAGATTCAAGAGCGGCGAACTGGCGAGTCAACTCGGCATTCACCCGCCGGCGCGTGTCACGTTGGCGCGCCCGCGCGAAATCAGTGTTTGCGGACGATCGTGAGACACCGGCTTCGCGGGAGAAGCCGTTAAATATTGGCCAGTTGACAGACACCCGAGCGGACCAGCTGTTGCTAAGATTGCTAAGTGCGTCGCCCGACCAAGACTGGGAGTACGAGGCACTGACACTCGGAAAGTATAGGGATCGCGAAACAGTTAACTGGGCGTTAGCCGCCCTCACTCCAGCCTCTGCTGCCCTGATGGATGGAGAGTTAAGCAAGGCCTCCTGACGCAAACCGGACGTATCTACAGCCATGCCAACCGATGTCGCCTGGGACTCCCGCACGGCGATCGCTCCATCGATACCCATGACGCGCCCGAGATCAGCGGTAGCCGTGGCCAACTGCGTCTCTGCATTCAGGAGTTGTAGTCTAGCGTTCGAGAAATCGACGAAACTGCTCAGTGTGTCGGAGCGGACAGCAGTACCCGCCGCAAGCTTCTCTCGTGTAATGCTCAATTGGCGCTGCGAGCGCTCGATTCGAGTTTGTGCAACCCGAACTAGATCCATCCCAGCCAGCGCGTTGAAAAAAATTCTTTTTGTGGCCAGAACAACCTCAAAGCGCTGGTCCGAGAGCGCCGCGTTCGCGCTAGTGATGTCTGCGTCGGCCGACCGGTTCGTCGCGCTGCGGCGGAACCCATCAAAGATGACCATCGACGCCGAAAGAGACGTCGAATAGGACGTGGCCGATCCGGAGACCGTGCGCTGTGTGCTGGGATCGAATCGATTAGTGGAGTTGGCGCTCCAACCGCCTGATCCCGAGATCGTGGGCAGCCAGTTCCCAACAGCTTCCCTCCTGCCGGCACCTGCAATGTCGACGTTTCCCCTTGCCTGGACCACCGCGGGGCTGGCTCGCAACGCCAACTCGACGGCCTGCTCCAGCGTGACCTCAGTAGTCTGGCTGAAACTCACCGCCGGAAGTCCGGTCACCATCGCCGTCAGCAAAAGTGCTAGTCGATGGCACATATTCATGTAGCTACGAGTCTTCATCTTCTCATGTCTTCGTTGAAATCTTTTCTCTAGATCCGCGTTCAAATTCTACTCAGTTTCCGGTTCTGCGTCATAGACTCTTTGAAACTCCAAGGTCCTGGATGCGCCGCGCATTCGCAGACGGGTATTTACCACGAGGCGTTCCGAGCTAGAAACAAGTTCGTAGGTTTCCGTGATCCTACCCCAGTCATCCGATTCCCGTTCGACCACAAGGCGCCCATCTTCCCACTGCGCCTTGATGCGGACGCGCTCCCCTCGACCTACAGCCTCCAAGTCCCGTCTCCGCCCGTCGGCACGGATAACCGTAATCTCTCCGGCCGCATTCGCTATGTCGATTGTGGAATCACTTTGACTGATGGTCAGTCTTTCGGCACCCGCAAGCAGCATTCGCAACGCCGCGCCCGGATTGCCGCTATTTTGATCGCGACCGCCTACTCTCCCTCCCCGACCGCCGGTAATACCACCCATTCCGCCCCCACGACCTCCACGACCTCCGCGAGAGGATCTCCCCTCGCGTGCTCGGTCGCGAGGGTTGTCGCTATCGTCGCGATTCAATATCCAAGTGCCCGACAGGTCAGGCACAGAGTTGGGAACGCCAGAAATCTGGGCGTTCTGGGCTGGTTTCCCGCAGCTCATCAGCATCGTTAGTACAACTCCAGTGATTAAAAACCAAGATGCCCTCAATCTCGCTCGCATTTTTCTCTCCTCAAAAGTTCCCCAAACGCGGCTCATGCCACTGCGCTTACCCCCTATAGACTGTCTCCCATCGAAGTTGTTAGCGGGACCATCCGGTCCTGAACTCTCACTATTGCGTTACCTTTTTGCCAAGAAGATCGAGATGAGAGGATGTTGCCAGTCGCCTAATCTACTGACATCGGGGGCTGGTCGACCACGCTCGGAAGCCGTTGGCTGCTTTGACTGGGCCCCCTTGAGGATCTACGCGCGTCAATTGAAACAAAGAACAGTTGGGTTGGCGATGCTAGGTTGGCATCCGGAAGAAGAACGGATTTTCGTTGGCCCCTAGCAGATAATCTTCATTGCCGGCACCACATTGGTGACTGTACTATGGGATCTCAATGTCGCAGTTATCTTGTTTGCGCTCTTGTTCTATGGCTTGCACAGATTACTTCCGATACACGATCTGACTTTTTCTTCGGAAACTGACTCCCTAGAGAGAGAAAGAGTTCACGGCAATAGCAACTAGACTGGTCAGCCCACTTATTGTTAGACGGCCGCATGTTCAAGGACGGCGATGAAGACGAGCAAGAAGGTGGTCATCGGCGCAGTGCTGCTCATCGTCGGCCTCCCTATGGCGTTGGTCCTGATCGCTGTAGCGTCATTCTACCCCACTTTCTACATCGCGAATCGGGCCAGGACGATGTACCCGGTGGGACGACTCGCGCCTCTGAAGTTCATGCGCGTCTTTGTGCGATCCGACGGGGAGTGGCGCCTCTTGTCGCTCTCTCTGACGCCGTGCGTCGATATGCTTGTGAGGATAGGCCGGTGCTAGCGGACCGCAATCTGTCTGACATCACCTTTGAGCGGATCCTCGCGATTGCTCATGCGAAGCGATCAGAGCGATGACAATGAAACGATCGTTGATGACCGCTGGCCTCATGCTGCTTGGCTCGGCAGCCCTGTTCGCACACGACTTCTGGCTCGTCCCGAACGCGTTCCTCCTGGCGCCCGGCGCGGAGCTGGTGGTCGACGGCCGGACGAGCAGCAGCTTCCCGTCGAGCCTCAGTGCGGTCACCGTCGACCGAGTGGCCGAGGCGCGCATTCTGTCTGCCAGCGCTTCCACCGACATCGAGGATCTCTCGGTTCACGAAACGTCGTTGCGGCTCCGGCATCGTGTCAGCGCGGCCGGGCAGCTCGTGGTCGCAGTACGCATCCACCCCCGAAACATTCCCGAGTCAGCCGAGAGCTTCCGTCACTATCTTGCGCTCGAGGGCGCCCCCGAACTGCTCGAGCGAGTAATCGACATCTGCGTCCAGCAAGGAATATTTATAGCCGTCGATCCGATGGAGACGAACTTCCATAGTTACAAGCGGGTGTCCCTGATTACGCCGAATCACCACGAGGCCGCTTTTACCTTTGGCCGCAAAATTCGCTCCGAAGAGGATCTGCTGGCTGTGGGGAATGGGCTCCTTGCTCAACTCGATGCGGGCGCGATTTTGATAACACGCGGTCCGGAAGGAATGTCGTTGTTCCAGCGTGATCATGAGAGTACGCACATCCCGACCTTTGCCCGCCACGTTTTCGATGTCACCGGAGCGGGTGATACCGTGGTCGCGGTATATGTTTCGGCTGTCTGTGCCGGTGCCAGTCTTGTGGAGGCCGCGATAGTAGCCAACGCAGCCGCCGGGCACACTGTAGGCGAAGTGGGCACCTCGACCGTGACCGTCTCTCAGCTCGGGCACGAACTTAGACGGAATATCAAAAACGGCGTGCTCGTACCGACCCGCTCGTGAGTGCTGTTGAACAGCCGACGCAAATCCGTGCTTTCTTCATAATAGTATGAATCATATTGTTAAACGAGCAAACGTGCCGGTTCTGGTAAAACGACTTCGGCAACAAAGGAAAAAGATCGTTTTTACGAATGGAGTTTTTGACATACTCCATCGGGGCCATGTCGACTATTTGCGAAAGGCGCGATCGTTCGGAGATGTTCTCATCGTGGGGATGCGCGTCGTGATAGTTCTTGAAATAGGCGACCTGCGAGCGCTCGCGCTCACGAATCGCGTCCTCGGCGTCGTCGGGGCGTAGGCCCGCTACTGGAAACCTCAAACACCACGGCGGGCATAGCGCCCTCGCCAAGAACAAAACGGAGTCATTTGAATGGCAGCAAAAAAAATCGCTTACGACATGGAGGGGCGCGAGGCGATCCGACGCGGCGTCAAGCAACTCGCCCGAGCCGTCAAGGCGACGCTGGGTCCATGCGGACGAAACGTCGTCATCGAAAAATCTTTCGGCGCCCCCACCGTCACCAAGGACGGCGTCACCGTCGCCAAGGAAATCGAGCTGGAGGATTCGTACGAGAACATGGGTGCCCAGATGGTCAAGGAGGTCGCCTCCAAAACCTCTGACGACGCGGGCGACGGCACGACCACCGCGACCATCTACGCCGAGGCGATTTACGACGAAGGTCTCAAGAACATCGCCGCCGGCGCTGAGGCGATGCAGTTGAAGCGCGGTATCGAAAAGGCCGTCGCCACAATCGTTGATGAACTCGAAAAGATAAGTACACCCGTCAAGGGCACTGAGCAGATCGCTCAGGTCGGCACGTGCGCTGCGAATCAAAACGCCGAAATCGGCAAGCACATCGCCACCGCGATGGAGAGGGTCGGCAAGGACGGCGTCATCACCGTCGAGGAGGGCAAAACGCTTGAGACCACGGTCGATCTGGTCGAGGGGATGCAGTTCGATAAGGGTTACCTCTCGCCGCACTTTATCAACAAGTTCGAGAACTTGTCCTGCGAGCTGGAGAAGCCGTTCGTCCTGATCCACGAAAAGAAGATATCCTCGGTCAAGGACTTGGTCCCCATCCTCGAGAAAACGTCCCAGGCGGGTAGGCCGCTGCTCATCGTCGCGGAGGACATCGAAGGCGAAGCCCTGGCGACGCTCGTGGTGAACAAGCTACGCGGCACGCTTCAGATTTGTGCGGTCAAGGCACCCGGCTTTGGCGATCGGCGTAAGGCGATGCTTGAGGACATGGCTGTCCTTACCGGGGGCACGGCAATCTTCGAGGATCTCGGCACCAAGCTCGAAAACATCAAGGTTTCCGATCTCGGCAGCGCCAAGAAAATCACCGTCGACAAGGACAACACCACGATCATCGAGGGTGGCGGTTCGACCAAGGAAATCAAGGGCCGCATCGCACAAATCAGGAACGAGATTGAGAACACGACCAGCGACTATGACCGCGAGAAGCTCGAGGAGCGCCTTGCGAAGTTGGCCGGTGGCGTCGCACAAATCAACGTCGGCGCGGCTACGGAAATCGAAATGAAAGAGAAGAAGGCCCTCGTCGAAGACGCCCTGCACGCGTGTCGCGCAGCCGTCGAAGAGGGGGTGCTTCCCGGTGGCGGCGTGGCCGTCATCCGCGCCTCCAAAGCACTCGACGCCCTGGTCAAAAAGCTCAGGGGCGACGAGAAGACCGGTGCGAACATCATTCGACGAGCGCTTTCCGCCCCGATCCGTCAGATCGCCAGCAACGGCGGGCTCGACGGCTCGATCGTGTGCCAGCAGGTTAGCACCAACAGCGACGTGAACTACGGGTTCAACGCGTTGACGGGCGAGTACGGCGACATGATCGACATGGGCGTACTCGTTCCGACCAAGGTCGAGCGCATCGCGCTGCAGAACGCCGCTTCCGTCGCGAGCTTGCTCTTGACCACCGACTGCATCATCAGCGAGATCAAAGAAAAGCCAGCCCCAGGCGCCGGTGGCCCGCCGGGTGGCGGAATGCCTCCGGGTATGGGTGGCATGGGAGGTATGGGTGGCATGGGCGGCATGATGTAGGAAACGAGATGCAACCGTGAGTCAACGGACGACAACAAATACGCTTCACCCGATAAGGGTGACGCAGAAGTAGCAACCGAGGAGGGGCCACAGTTGGCCCCTCCTCTTCTATTAGAAAGGCGCTCAAACTGGAGCGCTACACACAATAGGAGAAGTACGAATGGCGGAGCGACAAGACTCAATGGAGAACCAACATGAGTCGCCAGGCAACCCCCGGGCCGCCGCCCACGCGGAATGAAATTTCCTATCAGTAAATTACACGGGCGAAGTGAGAAGGCTCTGAAACCGACCCAAAACATTTGGTTTAACCTCCGTCCTTTGACCATAATGTACCAACACAAATAGGGTATCCATGAAGAAGATAGACCTCCACATCCATACAGTACCAACAGTCAGCGATGCGGACTTCAGCTTCGATCTCAACACCATGAAGCGGTACGTCTCTGAAGCAGCGCTGGATGCCATCGCCATAACCAATCACAACGTATTCGACAGCCCCCAGTTTGCCGCAATTGACGAAGCGCTAGACGTGGTAGTCTTTCCCGGAATTGAGGTCACCCTTGACTGTGGACATGTTTTGATAATCAGTGACGTAACCAACCTGTCGGCTTTCGAGGAACAAGCTAAACAAGTCAGCGCGAAGATTACCGGCCCTGGAGACAGCATATCAATTGATGAGCTTACAGCCATATT
>JACZUR010000044.1 GCA_022573095.1 Gemmatimonadota bacterium
AACGTACCCGTAGCGGTGTTTTCATTGGAGATGTCACGGGATCAACTTATCGAGAGGTTTCTGGCGGCGGAGAGCTTCGTGGATTTACACCGCCTGAGGAGCGGCTCATTGCGGGACGAAGACTATCCGAAGATGTCCAGGGCCGCCGGTGTACTTGGTACGGCGCCGATCTGGATCGATGATACACCCGCACTTTCAACTTTCGAGTTGCGTTCCAAAGCGCGGAGAATGAAGGCTGAGCACGATATCGGTCTCATCATCGTGGACTACCTGCAGCTTATGCGGGAATCAAGTGGTAATCCCAATCGCAATCGCTACGAAGAAATCAGTCTGATATCACGAAACCTGAAGGCGTTGGCGCGCGAACTTCGCACACCGGTTGTCGCCCTGTCTCAGCTTTCCCGTGCGCCTGAACAACGAGGTGGCGATAAGAGACCGATGCTTTCCGACCTCCGAGATTCTGGCGCGATCGAACAGGATGCTGACCTGGTCATATTTATCTACCGAGCTGAGATGTACCGCGACCAGAGTGACATGGAAGAAGGTCAGGAGCGCATAGCGGAGCTGATACTCGCCAAACATCGCAACGGCCCGACCGGGATGATCAAGCTCGTCTTCCACCGGGAGATCACGCGATTCGATAGCCATACGACGAGAACTCCCGAAGGTCCTGAGTTTGACTAAGCGGTGACCATATAGACGTTCAGCCTGACGTAGGAGTTCTAATCCCCGCGGCTGGACGCGGTGACCGTGCGCCGTTCCATCAGCCAAAACAATTCGAGTTCATTGGCGGCGTTCCAATGCTGCTGCGATCCATCCGCCCCTTCACCTCACATCCTCGCGTCAGGCACACGGTAGTTGCGCTTCCGAAACAATTTGCCGAGGAACCTCCCGAGTGGCTGGCGGAGATAGCGGGCCAGCGTCTAACTCTCGTTCCCGGCGGCGAAACGCGCGCCCATTCCGTCGGTGCGGCGTTCGACGCCTTGGAACCACAGTGTAAGCTTGTGCTCGTGCATGACGCCGCGCGCCCGTTTGTCGGCCGCGACGTGATTGACGCGGTAATCGACCGGGCTGATGGAGGCGTTTGCGCCGTGGCGGCGGTACCGGTAAGCGACACGATAAAGCGCGTAACGAAGGGGACTCAGCGAGTTGCCGAAACCATCGAACGGTCGGGGTTGTGGCGGGCGCAGACTCCGCAGGGCATGCCTCGTGAAATGCTACAGCGAGCCTACGAACTGTTGGGTGAAGATGTCGGCCAATACACGGATGAGGCCGCGCTAATAGAGGCAATTGGGGGTGCAGTGGAGCTGGTTGTGGATGACGCCTCAAACATCAAGCTTACTAATCCGCACGACTTTGAGGTCGCGGGAATGATAATACGCCGGTGAGAGTACTGCCGCTCAAGTCCGCATCGGACTCGCTCGCCGCCGGAGAGATTGTTAAGGAGCATCTCGCAGGGGACGGGTTGATCGCCTATCCCACCGAGACCGTGTACGGTTTGGGATCCCGCGCTAATGCCGAAGGCCTGAAGCGGCTGGCTGCGCTCAAGGGCCGCCCGCCGAAAAAGCCGTTCTTGCTTCTGGTGAACGGAAGGACGATGGCCGAAGATTATGGACTTACCTTCAACCCGGCTGCGGTAGCAATGGTGGCGGAGTTTTGGCCTGGTCCTTTGACGTTGGTTCTGAGGGGAGGGGAAGGTAGGTTACCTGACGGACTGCGCGGCCCCGAAGGTGGGATCGCCGTTCGCTGGACTTCCAACGAAGCCGTAGCTGCTTTGATAACCTTCCTGGGTGAACCGATCACTTCAACCTCCGCCAATATACCCGGGGGACCGACTGCTCCCGGCATCGGCGCGATCCACAAGACGTTTCGCGACGCGGTGGACCGAGGTTATTTGCTGGTGCTCGACGGTGGGGTACTGGGCAACGTACCTCCGTCGACTCTTGTAGATTGTACGACTACGGAACCCAAGCTGATCAGGGAAGGCGCAATTCCAAGAGCAGAGTTGAGGTCGAGAGTGGGTAGTTACGCCCCGTGAAGACTATTCTTCTTGTTTGTACCGGCAACATCTGTCGCAGCCCGCTTGCGCAGGTGCTGCTGCAGCGAGACCTGGATGAGGCTCATCCGGGCGAGTTTCGTGTGATCTCAGCTGGGACGGGAGCGTGGGATGGAGCGTCCGCGTCGGAAGGAGCGTATCTAGTATCCTTGGAAAACAGTCTTGATGTATCAATGCATCGTGCGCAATTGCTTACCCGCGAGTTAACGGCGGAATCCGATCTCATACTGACGATGGCGAGACACCACCGTGTGCGCACACTGGAAGTCGGCGGATCGGGCAAGACATTTCTCCTTGGTGAGTATGCAGGCGAGACGGGGCCGGAGGCGGAGGTGGCGGATCCCTTTGGGGGAGATATAAATGTCTACCGCGAAACATTTGAAGAGTTACGTGATCTGGTTGCGAGAGCGGTGAAACGGCTGACAGCGGAGTTCCATGAATCAGGTACAGGGGAGCAGTAGGGTACTCGCCATCATCGGCGACCCCGTGGAGCACTCGCTATCGCCGGTTATGCACAACGCCGCTATCACGGCGTTGGGGTTCGACGCCGTCTATGTCGCTCTCAAGACCCCTGCGGCGGCGCTCCACCATGTACTAAGCGCGTGCGAAGCCGTCGGGATCGCTGGTAACATCACGATCCCCCACAAGCTTGCGATAACCAACCTGTTGATCCGGATAACCTCGCTTGCCAAGGAGCTGGGTTGTGTAAATACAGTCTGGCAGGAGGATGGGCGGTTAGTGGGCGACAACACTGATGTGGGAGGCGTGGGTGATGTTGCGAAGGAGTTGCGGTGCGATGGTCCGTGGCTGGTTGCGGGAACGGGAGGCGCTGCGCGGTCGGTTGTGGCGGCCGCGAGGGACGAAGGGGTGCCCGTGCTGATAACTTCGCGCAGCACGAAAAAGGCGTTGGATCTCGCCGCTTGGGGGAAAGAACTCGGCGCCGACGCACGTGCAGATGACGGGACGCCCGTACGTACCGCCATAAACGCCACGCCGCTGGGGATGAACGATGGGGAACCACTTCCGATTACGACCGAGCGCCTCAAAGACTGCCGCCATGCCATAGATCTGGTCTATCACAAGGGCAACACAGATTGGGTCAACCAGTGCAGCAAAATGGGTATTACAGCGGTTGACGGCCGTGCATTATTGGTGGCGCAGGGAGTTCGTTCGTTTGAGCGCTTCTTTCCGGGCGCCAAGGCTCCCCGAGAGATCATGAAGGCCGCCGTGGAACTGCATCTGATGTGACCGGTGAATTACTTAGATCCCTAGAACGCCTACTCCTTCCAAACTCCTGTCTGGTCTGCGAGCGCTTAGTCGAACGTGACAGACCGGACGACCTGCTGTGTGCCGTATGCCGGTGGCGATTCAGGCGCGTCGGAGTCGGCTGCGAACGGTGCGCACATCCTCTTCCGCCGGTCGGGCCGTGCCGCTTTTGCAGTGACTGGCCCGCTGCTCTGGGACGGACCCGGAGTGCCGTATGGCTTACCAACGAAGCGAGGGTAACCGTACATGCGCTCAAGTATGACGGTTACACGCGTGCGGCGGAGATCATGGCGGAGGCGGTGGCGAGTCACGTACTGCACCCCGAAGTCGACATACTGGTACCGGTCCCTCTGGGGCGTAGACGGCTACGCTCGAGAGGGTATAACCAAGCGGCGGCGCTGTGCCGCGCGCTGTCGCGGGCCTGGGGGATACCGATGCGAGACGGAGTGCTCGAGCGAACTCGCGAGACGAGATCGCAGACTGAGCTGACCCCGGAGGAACGCTCGGAAAATGTGCGCGCCGCCTTCCAGGCCAAACCGCCGGACGAATCTTCAGGGAAGAGGGCTGCGATCGTTGACGATGTGCTTACCACCGGGGCCACCCTTTGTGCTATTGCCGAAACTATGGCAGGTACTGGATGGATCGAAGTAAATGCGATAACATTCGCGCGCGCGCAAACGTACGAGTCTAAGGTGCTGCTCGGGTGAACGGTGTGTGGAGGGGGGGGTCATAACACGAAGCTAAGTGCAATGAGACAATCGAGGTGGAAATGTCGGTAAGGGTTGGAATCAACGGGTTTGGCAGAATTGGGCGGAACGTTTACAGAGCGATCGTCAAGCGAGGCGTCGATATCGACGTCGTAGCCGTTAACGACATCACCGATTCCGACATGCTGGCGCATCTTCTCAAGTACGACTCCGTACATGGTAGGTTTGACGGGGAAGTCGAGGCATCAGGGGATGGCCTGCGTGTGAACGGCAAGGATATAAAAGTGCTGAGTGAGCGGGATCCGGCGAGCCTTCCCTGGGGAGACCTGGGAGTGGACATTGTGCTGGAATCGACCGGCTTATTTACGAAGCGAGAGGCCGCAGCTAAACATATCGAGGCCGGTGCGAAGAAGGTGGTGATCAGCGCTCCCGGCAAAGGTGCCGACATGACCGTTGTTATGGGGGTCAACCACCAAGACTTCGATCCCTCCAAGCACGATGTCATTTCGAACGCCTCTTGCACGACTAACTGTCTCGTGCCTGTGGTTAGGGTGATCCTCGACAACTTCGGTTTCGTCAGCGGTTTCATGACGACCGTGCACGCGTATACCAACGATCAGCGAATATTAGATCTACCGCACTCGGACAAGCGACGCGCCCGCGCCGCAGCGCTAAACATCATTCCTACGTCCACGGGCGCCGCCCGGGCCACGGGCCTCGTGATACCGGAAGTGGAAGGGAAGATCGACGGTATGGCGCTACGGGTTCCTACTGCCGACGTATCGATTGTCGACCTCACCTGTACGGTTGAGAAGGCGACCTCGATCGAAGCTGTCAATCAGGCGTTCAGAGACGCGGCCGCCGGTGAGCTCAACGGGATCCTTGCAGCGACCGACGAACCACTGGTCTCCAGTGACTATATCGGTGATGATAGGTCGAGCATCGTCGACCTCCTGTCGACCAACGTGATAGCTGGAAATCTGGTTCACGTTTCGTCATGGTACGATAACGAAATGGGCTATTCCAACCGCTGCGTAGACGTGATGTTTTTCATAGGCGAAAAGATCTAGTGAAACGGACCCTCGAGTCGCTCGAGGGAAGGCAACTCGAGGGGATGCGCGCTCTCGTTAGAACAGATTTCAATGTCCCTCTAACAGACAGCGCGATAACGGACGCCAGCCGGATAACCGCTTCTCTTCCAACGATAAGGTGGTTGAGGGAGCAGGGCTGCCGAGTGGTTCTGATGTCTCACTTGGGCCGGCCCAAGGGGAAGGTCACCCCTCAATTCTCGCTCAGGCCGATAGCTTCTGAACTGGAACTCCAGCTGGGAATACCGGTCTCTTTCCTGGAGCGGCCAGGCGATCCCGAAACCGTGCGAGCCACAAAAACTATGAAACGGGGTGAAGTCGCGCTGCTGGAGAACACCCGGTTCGTGGATGGGGAGGAAAGCAATGCCAAAGAGACCGCTGCGTTGTTTGCGAGCCTCGGAGATTTCTACGTTAACGACGCATTTGGCACGGCGCACCGAGCGCACGCCTCCACGGAGGGCGTCGCGCACCTGCTCAAGCCGGCGGTCGCTGGTTTCCTCCTCTTGCGGGAACTACAGTACCTGGGCACTGCGCTCGAAGAGCCCGAGCGACCCTTTGTCGCTGTGCTCGGCGGAGCCAAGATCTCGGGAAAGATCGACGTTATCGAAGCGCTGCTTCCCAAGGTCGACCGTATCCTCATCGGCGGGGCGATGGCGTGCACCTTCTTTCGAGCGCTGGGCCTCGAGGTCGGCGAGTCGCTAGTCGAAGAAGATCGGATCGATATGGCTGTGGACCTCATGGAACGCGCTGGGGAGAAGATCGTTTTGCCGGTGGGTGGCGTTGTGGGGTGGGGCGGGGAACGGGGAGGGGGGAGCGGTGGCCCTGGTGAGAAGAAGGTGCAACGGGAGGGGAAGGGGGGTGGAGATGAACCAGTAGAGGTACCGCGCTATGAGATTCCCAGAGATTCAGCTATTCTCGACATCGATCACCTTACCAGAGAAAAGTTCGGCGCAATCATCGAACATGCCAAGACTGTACTCTGGAACGGTCCCATGGGAGTGTTCGAGAGACCACCGTATGATGCCGGGACGATCGCAATTGCCGAGGCCGTCGCGAGGGCTACCGCGCTGGGGGCGACCACGATCGTGGCGGGTGGGGATTCGGCTGCCGCGATTGCCCACGCAGGGCTTACGGATGAGGTTAGTCATGTATCCACCGGCGGTGGTGCGGCTCTGGAGTTTCTCAAGAAGGGAGATCTGCCCGCTGTGGCAGCGCTAGACGACGTATGAGCAAGCTGATCTTCGCCGGCAACTGGAAGATGAATATGGGCCCAGCCGCGGCGCGTGACTTTCTCAAGGTGTTCCTGCAGCGGTACAAGAAAGAGAGCGGCGTCGAAGTGTGGATCTTTCCGCCCGCCTCCTCGATCGAAGCAGTGGCTCGCGAGGTGAGAGACAGACCTGAAATCGTGGTGGGTGCGCAGCACGTCTACTGGGAAGAAAGCGGCGCTTTTACGGGAGAGACGAGTATCCCGATAATAGTGGATGCAGGAGCGCGGGCAGCTCTGGTAGGTCACTCGGAGCGGCGACACATCTTCGGTGAGACCGTAGAGGACACTGGGCGCAGAGCCCGAGCGCTGCTGGATGCCGGCCTCACGCCGGTCTTCTGTGTAGGGGAAAAACTAGAACAGCGCGAGGCAGGCCATACCGAGGCGGTCGTGGTCGCCCAGCTGGGCGGGCTGGATGGTTTGAATGCCAGCCAGCTATCGAAAATCGTCTTCGCTTACGAGCCTGTCTGGGCGATAGGTACCGGGAAAAATGCGACCCCAGCCGACGCAGCCCAGGTGCACGCTGCGATTCACAATTGGATGGCCGGACGTGGAGTTGCTAGGCGCGATGTGACAGTGCTCTACGGGGGCAGCGTCAAGCCCGAGAACGTGGTGAGCCTGATTTCGGAGCCGACTATCGATGGGGTGCTGGTTGGGGGCGCATCGCTGGAGGCAGCGGGATGGGCCGAGATCGTCGCAGCGAGACCGAATTGACTCTCGCAAGCGTCCTCGGTATGATTCGCCGCCATTGATCCGAAGAACCTAGAATGCGAACAATTCTGCTCGTCATACTAATACTCGATGCCGTTATCCTGACATCCGTGGTTTTGCTACAGGCGGGGACGGGTGGTGGGCTCGCCGCCATGGGCGGAGGCGGGACCTCTACAGATTCTGTGCTGGGTGGGAGGCAGGCGGTCACCTTCCTGACCAGGACATCGTGGTGGTGCGGTGGAATCTTCTTTATCCTGTCGATCACGCTCGCGGGCATGAGTACCAGGGGGGGGGGCGGTACCGCGTTCGGTACTCGAAGGGCAGGTAAGTCTCCCTGCTCCGATCGCACCTCTGCCACTGGATCTCGGGGAGCCGGGTGAAGGCGCCGGTGCGGAGGCTCAGGGTGACCAGGCTCCCGCTGCGATACCTCCTCCCCCTAGCCAATAGACACATCCTGAACGGCCGGAGAACGAACCCGGGGCGTAGAGAGCGCCGCGGGTTCTGCTTTTGGCTCTCGTTCTGAACCAGTATTGTGGAAAGCCGGGCGAAATCCATTTCGTTTTTTCGTGTGTCGGCAAGTGCACTTAATCGCTGAAACTGGAACGACTAAGGCGATGCTAGATAGCAACACACTTTAAGTGAGTGGCTGTAAGTTATTGTAATATAAAGGGTTAATGCTGTAGCCACTCGTGTGGCGGTGGTATGTCGCCGTGGCGTTTAGTGGGGTGGGTATGGGTGATTTTGGGGGTGGTGGAAGTTTCGGTGAAGTCACCCAAGCCCTTGACAGTCAACAGGTAAGCTCATATTATGACCCCCCCTGATGCCGGGTTGATTGGCATCTTGAGGTACGCATTCCGGAGTCATGAGGGGGAGTGCATGACCAAGGCCGATTTGGTGGAAAAGGTAACGGCTGTTATTGCTAGAACGGCCGGCCCGATGATCTCGAAGAAAGACTGCGCGCGCGTCGTCGACGCGTTCTTGGATTCAGTCCGTGACGCGCTTGCGGCACAGCACAACATCGAGATTAGGGGTTTCGGCACGTTCAAGATCCGCCACCGCAAGACGCGCATGGCGCGTAACCCACGCACCGGTGATCCTGTGGAGGTTGCGGCGCGACCGGTGCCGGTCTTCAAACCTTCCAAGGAGTTGCGTGGCATGGTCGGCGACGGGGCCGGAGCTTCGGTAGGCGGCGTGGAGGCGTCCCAGGAACCGACATCGGTCGAGCGGCCCATGTAGTCAAACTTTTGGCCTGCAGAGTTTCCACAAAAGACCCGGAGCGGACTCGCGCCCCGGGTCTTTTAACAACGGTGAGCGGGTACGGTCTTATGGCTGTAGGCGGCCGGACCGGAGCGTAGCCGGCTTTTGGCGGAAAACAGAAGAGAGGGAGCTGGGAATGAGAACTCTACCCATTGCCGTTATATCGCTGGCGCTGGCCGGAGCCGCGCTGGTGGGGGGGACGTCCCGTCTGGGGGCACAGGAACATAGACGCATGGCACGACATCGCGCCGAGATGGGCGAGATGGGCGAACGGGGTGCGCGACGCCACGCTCCCCGTGTCGAGAGGTTGATGCGAATGAGCGAAACGCTTGGACTGACGGACGATCAGGTAGCTTCGCTGGATGAGATCAGGCGCGAGAATGTTGCGACTATGCAGGAGGTTTATGCCGAGAGGCTGGCCGTACGTTCTGAGTTGGCAGCCGGTTTGACCACGCGTGAGGAGGTACATGAGGCGATGGCTGAACGGCATGAAGCTCTTCAGGCGGTAGCACAGGAGCGGCGCGAGCGGGTGTCAGACATTCTGACGGATGAACAAAAGACTCAGATTCAGGAATTGCGTTCCGAGCGCCGCCATCGTGCGATGCGAGGTTATGGACCCAGAGGCAGGGGCGGTTTTCGCGGGATGCGCGATATGCACCGAGGTGGATACTTTGGTGGCGCCTACATGCCGGGCCCACGTCACGACAGATAACTCTGTCTCCAAAACGGGCGATCCTCGGTAGCTTCGCCCGTCGGGGGACTAGTTCCCTCGCCCCAAGAGCGGCGCCGCATTATTCGCGGTGCCGCTTCTATATTATATCCCATGAAGATTCGCTGCCGTCTCTTTGGTCGGTATGCCGAGGTGACCGGCACCGACGTGCTGGAGCTGGAGTTACCTGAAGGGGCCACGGTTCAAGAGGCGTTGGCGCGTTTGAGGGAGGCTGTTGCGAACGGCCACCAGATACCAGACAACGGGCTGGTTGCCGTCAATATGGAGCACTCAGCCCCGACCCGTATCCTGGAGGATGCGGACGAGATAGCGTTATTGCCCCCCCTTGCCGGTGGCTAGCCCCACTTTTCTTACCCATGATGCCATCGATATCGAAGCTCTCATTTGCTCCGTTACCGGGCCGGAGCGCGGAGGTACTGCAGTATTTCTGGGCTCTGTGCGGCGGAGCGATGACGACGGCCCGGTAGAGGCCATCGAGTACTCAGCCTACGAGGAGATGGTCGAGGCTGAATTCGGCAAGATCCTCAACGAAGCAGCCGCAAAGTGGCCGGACACACGGGTCGAAGCGCAACACCGACTTGGCGTAATTCCCGTCGGCGAGGCGAGTATCGCGATCGCGGCGGCGAGCCCGCATCGCGCCGCGGCATTCGACGCGTGCCGATTCGTGATCGAGGAGGTGAAGGTGAGGTTGCCAGTCTGGAAAAAGGAGCGATTCGCGGGCGGTTCTGAGGAGTGGCGCGAGGAAGACCGGCAGTGATCGGGAGGGCGGGTCTGCTGGGCGTCGTGATGAACCTAGCGGCGGCGACCCCGGCGGACTCGCTATCTGCGCAGGCAGCAGTGGGATTCAGCGCCGGACCCACCGTTACTCGCTCGAGACAGGCAATCGAGGATGTTGGTGCCCTGGAGACCCGAGTGTCCGCGAAAGTGCGCTCTACGTTTGGCGGCTTCGTTGATTGGAACCTGGGAGGACGCTGGCAAGTCCGGTCTGGCATCCGCATTGTCGGAAAGGGTCATGAGGAAGTTTTTTTCAATCCCGACAACCCGGGTTTAGAGAGCTTCCCCAGGTTCCTGAGGATGACTCAACTGGAGGTTTTCGGTGCAGCGAGGTTCGGTATCCCTATCGGCCGAGCTATGGATGCCTATCTCTTGGTCGGGCCGTTTGCCAGCCGGGAGACGGCGTGCGATCTGGCATTTGAAGGAGTCGATCTTCCCAGTGAGTGCACATTCGGTGTGGCACCCGGGATCGACGCAGACCTGACCGAAGCTCTGGACTTCGGCATGATCTTCGGCAGCGGAGTGGACTTTCGTCTGCTGCGACGAGACCTCTTCTTCTAAGTCGATTACGCGCTCGGCGTGGCGGACATCAACAGACTACCGATTAGGAGCACACGAACGAGGGTAATCTCAATATTGGTTGGCTCCAAGTTCTCGCTCGGAAACTAGCTAGCAGTCGGTTCAGGGCGGGTCGGCTCGTCTAAATCCGGCCCAATGGCCCAGATATAACGTCCGGTGCCCCAGATGCAATTGTGCGAACGTTATTTGGACCCGATCATTGTGCCCATGGTTATCCACCCAGTGCGGTTGGCGGGGAAGCCAGTCTGGTATACCATGGCGTTGCTTTTCGGAACGCTGTTGCCCTCCCAGCTTCACTCACAGGAAGTAGTCTGGCTCTACTCGCTGGATAGGGGAGCTGTCGTACGAATGACCTTTGAAGATGGGTCGGTACAGGAGGGGCGACTGCTGGAGGCGATTTCCGGTGGATCGACGGAGATCGTGTATTGCCCACATCCGCATGCATGCTCGCGATCTGGCAGGATGGAGCGAGTCGCGCGGTCACTGCAAGAGATAGTGCGGCTCGAGCGATGGACTCGATCAGCCACGAGAATGGGCAACATAGTCGGAGGCGTGGTCGGGGCGGTCTTACTGGGAGGGTTGGTGGCCGCCGGAATTTTGTGGTGGCAGGTTTTTAGCGGACCCAGCGGCATGCTTCACGTCTACTTCTTTGACGTTGGCCAGGGGGATAGCGCGTTGATCGTCACTCCCCGGGGGCGGCAGGTGCTGGTGGACGGTGGGCCCAACAGTGAGAGCGCGGTGGAGGCGGTTGGCGGAGAGCTTGCCTTTGGGGATAAAAGCCTGGACCTGGTCGTGCTGACCCACCTGGATGCCGACCATAGCCGTGGGTTGATGGAGGTGCTGGACCGATACCGGGTGGGAGGGGTTCTGATCGGCTCGGACGATGTCGATGCTCCATTAGGTCCCGAGTGGGATGCGGCGTTGGAGCGAGGCGGGTTGGCCCCGGTGAAGGTCGAATACGGGTATCGCATCGACCTGGAGCCCGGCTCGACCCCCGCAGTCATCTTGGAGGTGTTGAATCCCCAGCGGGAGCAGGTGCGTCCTCCTCGGGCTGATTTGAACAATAATGCGGTGGTCCTGCGGCTGGTTTACGGCAAGACCAGCTTTTTGCTGGCGTCTGATGTCGAAGCCAAGGCTGAAGGCGCCATGTCCAGAGGGGGAACGACCCTGGACAGCGATGTGCTGAAAGTGGCGCATCACGGAAGCAAGACCTCCACCACGGATGTATTTCTACAGCGCGTGGACCCTGAGATCGCTGTGATTTCCGTGGGTTCGGGCAATCCCTACGGCCATCCCCACCCCGGCGTACTGGC
>JACZUR010000045.1 GCA_022573095.1 Gemmatimonadota bacterium
GCAGGGGCCCGTCCGGAACGAACACCTGTTCCATAACATCGCGAATATCGTCCCGTCCCCTAACTATCCCTTCGTTCGGGAACATGATCGCGTCTGCTAAGAAGAAGCTTGCCCAGCCCTGCGCCCCGTTCGCCGCACTCTCGCGCGCGAATTCGCGGTCCACATCCAATAAAGCCAGTCGCTCCGCTTCGATAGCTTCTTGCGATGGCACAGTATTACAGGCCGTGAGTACAACCGTTAAGGCTAGAAACAACATTTTCGCCGCCGACGAACGAGAGTGAAGACTATGGCGTGTTCCGGTACTTTCGCGCTGAGCGGCGGAGTCTTTCACAGCACCTCCCACTTGTCTCGAGTTTCTCATATCCTTGACGGGCATCATTGGTTAGCTCTTTACCGCGACGTGGAAGGACCGCAGGAGCAAACCATCTTCCGCCCCCTTCAAATACCTTTGTTTTTTCGCCTGTTCCTCTTCAAAGACATCATCGCCCTCCGCCGCCCTGAGATCATCAGCGAATCGCTTGCGCGTCTCCAGCAGGGCTGTACACGTCTTACGGAACAGTTCGGTCACATCCGCCCGTTCACACACCGTGAAACCAACTCCTCGCATCAATTCTTCCGCGGACTCGAAACCCAGCACCCTAATAGGTCCGAGTTCCGCCGCGGCCTCCCGGTCTGCCGGGCTCAGCCCGGCCGGCGTATGGATTGTAAAGCCCGCGATACGTCCACCGCGCTTCAATATTCGATGGCATTCTCTCAGCACGGAGAGCTTATCTCCGATTCAGCAGAATACGTCTGCGTGGCTGACGGCGTCGAATAACTCCGCTTCGAACGGAAGGGCCCGCCCGTCCGCGGCGACGACGTTGGCATCGAGACCTGCAACGTACTCTTTGGCGTCTTTGAGCGCTTGCAGTGGCGTGTCGGTAGACATCAAGCTGCAACCGGAAGACTCTGCTATAAGTCTCCCCGGCCACCCCCGCCCCGCACCGAGATCGAGCAGGCGATCACCAACGGACAGCGCGAGAGCATCACAGATCTGTTGCGCCTGTTCGACGGTGGTATAGCCGTTGAGGCCCACCTCATGCCCCAGCACGTTGCGCTCAACCTCTCGTGCCACGACAGAGTGTTCGAGGCGGTACATGTTCCGGAAAAACTCACGATCACTCTGACCGTCGGCGTCGTGTGGCGAAAGGGCGTTCATAACTGAAAGTTGCGGCTGCGCGCCGGAGCTGGCAACCTCGCCGCTACTTCAGCGGGATGAGCTCTTTGTTAGCGGCGAGCCATGCATCGAAACTGAGCAGCTCCGGATTCAGCGATCGCGTAAAGTCGATATCACGTGCTCCACAATAATAGTCTTCGAAATCGCACTTGAACTGAAACATGTTCCCGAGATCCTCGGCGCCCGGGAAACCAAACCCACGGAACACCTCGGGCGGTACCGCGTTGTACTGGATGGCCCGACCCAGTTGCGCGCCCATCGCGTCGGCCATCTCCTTGCCAGTCAGATGCCCGCCCGCGATACCTACGGTCTTCCCAATGAACTCCTGTCCGGCTTTGAAGATCCCGTAGGCGCACCTACCGATGTCTTCAGCGGAGATTCCCGGCATCTTCTTGTCGTCCATCGGCAGGGTGATGGCCAAGTTGCCGTCGGCATCCACTTTGGGCCCGAGGCCCAAGTTGATGAAGTTTTCCCAGTAGAACGAAGTCAGTAGGAACGTTGTAGGTACACCGGCCTCAGTGAAAGCTCCGTTCGCCTCACCTTTGCCGTCGAAGTGCGGCACCTTGTACTTCTCCATTAGCGTAGGCATACGGTCATCATCGAGCGGGACCCACTTGCGAGTGTCCTCGAATGTGGACCAGATTACATGCTTGAGTCCAGTATCCTTTGCGGCCGCCGCCATCGAGCGCGCCTGCTCAATCTCCTTGTCCGCCGAAAAGTGCTCCCAGAAAAAGGTTACACAGAAAGCGCCATAGGCTCCCTCATAAGCGTTCTTGAGGCTTTCGGCGTCGTCTACGTCAACTGTTACAACCTCGGCACCAAGGTCCGCCAGCACTCTGGCTTTGTCAGAACTCGCATCACGGGTGAGGGCGCGGACCGCAAATTCACTATTCGAATCGTTCAAGATGGCGCGCGCCAACCCCCCTCCCTGCGCACCCGTAGCTCCTAAGACCGCTATCATTTTCTTGTCGTTCACTGTTCATCTCCTTGATCGCAATGGTATTGTGTTCAGGTCTGTCGGGTCTTACGCCGCAGCCTGAGTATAGCTTAGGTCTTCCACCGGGGGCCCACAACTCCGGGCCGTCGGTCAATCGTTCCAGGTGTCAGCCCCACGGGCTACCGCTACGGCGTCGGCGATCTCTTCGCTGCGTCCAAAAACTATCAACATGTCGCCGTTCTGAAACATCGTATCAGGAGCCGGATTGGTGATCGTTTCTCCACCCCGACATAGAGCCAGAAGAATCACATTGTACTCTTCACGTAGTCCCGCTTCCCTCAACGTCCGTCCCACGAGATAGGACCGCTCCGTCAGATACACGGTGGCGACTTCGGTGTCTGGAAGATGGACGGGAACGTCCGACATCTGCGTTCTGGCTGTTTGGAACGAGCGCAGTATCTCGTAACCGCCGGACCGGACCTCGGCAACTAGCTGATCGATTTCGTAACGTGGAATGAGGTACCGCCGCAGCACTCGAGCGAGAATCTCTACCGAGGTTTCAAACTCTTCGGGGATGACCTCGTCGGCTCCCACTCTTACCAATTCCTCGACCTCTCCCACATAGCGAGTCCGCACGATGATCTGCAGTGCGGGATTCATTCCGCGCGCCAGGGCAACGATCCTTCTGGTACCCGCCGGATCCGAGATCGCGGTAACGAGAATTCGCGCGTGTTCGACTCCGGCGTGTTTCAACACCGCCGGCTGGGTCGCATCGCCGAACAAAACCGTCGCGCCCGATTCGCGCGCCTGCCGAACGAGTTCCGGAGCAAGGTCCACTACGACATGTGGGATCCCCGCCAACTGAGCGCTCTTGCTGACGTTTCGACCGTTCACTCCGAAGCCCACCACGATAAGGTGGTCTCGCAGTTCCTCCTCGTCGGGAAACGCCGCTGGTAACTTGCCTCCACGAAGAAGTTTTTCCGGCAGCGGCAGAGCCGTCACGCGTTCCGCCAACCCCGCGCCAGCCGAGACCAGAAATGGAGTGAGCGCCATCGTCAACACGCACACCGCGAGAAAGATCTGGTGATTGGCGCCGGCCAGAAGCCCGATAGCCACACCGGTTTCGGACAGGATAAAAGAAAATTCACCCAACTGGCTCAGAGCAAGGCCGACCATAACTGCTATGCGCAGGGGAAACCCGAGGAGGAGTACGACTAGTGCTCCGACCGCAGTCTTTATCCCGATCACAGCCAAAGTTATCGACGCTACGAGAAGCGGCTCTTTGAAAAGAAACCCTAGGTCGAGCAACATGCCGATCGATACGAAGAAGAAGGAGATAAAGAGGTTCTTGAACGGGAGAATTTCACTCAACGCCTGCGCGCTGTATTCGGACTCCGAGATAACCAAACCAGCGAGAAATGCGCCGAGTGCGAGTGAGAGGCCGGCAAGGGAGGAGAACCAAGCCGCACCCAGTCCGAAGAGCACCGTGCTCAGGAGAAACACCTCGCGACTTCCAGTGCGTACAACCTGATCCAATACCCAGGGCACAACCCAGCGCGCGGCAACCACGACCACCACGACTATCCCGGCGCCCTTCAGCAAGAGATTCATTAGCGGTCCGGCCAGCTCTCCTTGCTGCGCTGCAAGGAAAGGCGTCAGCAGCATCATCGGGACCACTGCCATGTCCTGGAAGACGAGCACCGCCATGCTCGTCTGGCCGTGTGGCGCACTTATCTCCGCGCGGTCCTGAAGAAGTTTGAGCACGATAGCGGTACTGCTGAGCGAGACCAAAAATCCCAGAAAGACAGCGTGGCGGACCTCCTGTCCAAACGCTCGAGCTATGACAAAGACGACTGCCGTGGTTAGCAAGACCTGAAGAGAGCCGCCGACGAAAACCGAGCGAGCCATACGAAGCAGATTCCTGAGGGAAAACTCGATTCCGATAGTGAAGAGCAGCAGGATAACACCGACTTCGGCCAGAAGTTCCACCTCGTGCACACCTCTGACTAAACCGAGACCGTGTGGACCCGCTAGTACGCCTGTGAACAGAAAGCCAATGATTACCGGGACGCGCACACGATGGAACACGAGACTCACGACGAGGGAGAGTCCCAAGATGATGACGATGTCGGTTAGCAGGGTTTGACTCATCGATAACAGATATTACAGCTTGATAACATCACGACCGTTTTTGATAGCAGCGTGCATGCACCGCAAAGCGCACGCCCGCAACTGCTCTGTAGAACTCGCCTCCCTTACCCGACCCTACCCTTGAGACCGGCGCACAGCTACCAGGTTGCCCCCTGCCCGCCTGGCCTTGTAGAGCGCCTGGTCGGCTTCGCCCACCACCTGCACCGGGTCGAATACCTTTCCTCCCCTCTCCGTTACACCGATACTAACCGTCAAGAGTACCTTCTTCCCGCTACCTTCCGGTTTGGACGTTCCATCCTCGGGACTCCACGGATTACGACGCGTGGCACGGATTCCGAACGGTCTCCCGCCTATCTGCGCGCGAACGCTGTCAAGATGTTTGTGCACATCATCGATATCCTTACCCGGAAAGATCACTGCGAACTCGTCGACCCCATAGCGGTAGCCCGTACCACCCCCTCCGATCTCAGCCAGCACGAAGCCAACTCTCCTCAGAACCTGGTCCCCAGTCTCTTCACCGTACTTTTCATTGAAGTCCTTGAACCCGTCCACCCCCACGAGCGCGATCGAGTAAGACTTTCTTAGGTGGGTCAGCGCTTCATCAAACGATGGCCGGTCCGGAAGCTCCGTGAGTTCGTCTGTCGCGGCCAGTGTCTGCGCCGTTCCGTAGGCGGCCACCGTCATCACCAGAATCGCGCTCGCAAAAAAGAACGTTGTACCCTCAGTGGAAAGCAGCGCCAGTACGGCGCAGGCGGTTCCCCAGAGAAGGCCACGTGTAGCGGGAATGGGCTCGCGGACGACTTTGACGAAGAGGACGACTAGAACTCCCATGGAGGCAATGAACGCCGGCTGGGAGATTGGAGTCCAATCGAGCCAGACGGCCGGCAAGAGATTGACGCTGAATGGGAGCGACGTAACGGCCGTCGCTGTCGACGCCACAAGCGCCACGAGCGTCATCTGTACTACGATCGCACCAAAGCCGAAAGCTGCAGCACGCGTGAGTGCGCCCCGTTCCTCTAGCCACGAGAGGCCGAGGAGGTTGAGTGGAAGCAGGAGCGCAATGGGCTGGAGGAGAATCGCGGCGCCTGGTTCCGCGCTCGAACTCGCGACGGCTCGATCGGCAATCACCAACAAGACGATTCCAAGAAGGAGTCGATTTGGTTTGTACTTTACTACGGCGGCGACGCCGAGCACCAGTACGGTGAGTGCGTAGTAGGTGATTATGCCTGAGATCTTTGCCGGGATGCCGAATGCGACTATCGCTATAGCGAGCAGGAAGATGAGGCCCTCTATCCAGAGGACCGCTCGCGCGAAGTCCACTACTTTGGTAACGGCGGCAGTTTTCATTTCGAGATATTCGTAGCCGGTCGGCTTATAACGATGTTATCAGTTGGATAGCGGATGGGCAAATGTGTAAGCTGTCGTTTCTATGGCAAGCGACGGTTCCAAAGCCTTGGGACAGCACATCTACAGGTGCCGCCACATCTGTGAACTCGTGTCGCATCTTGAACGTCTCACAGCTTGGTGCGCCCCACTCGTAAACACAATCCTGACGAGCACCACGGTCTAACGGACCCGCAGCTAAACCGCAGCGCTATGACTTGTTCACAGACCGATCTTGGGAGCCACCACTCGAACGTTTGATCCTGAAGCGCGCTCCCAAAATGACGCCGACGGCGCCAATTAAGGGGTTGAGAAACATGATCCAAATCGGCTGCACAGCACTCTGCATCGCCTCGAAGTTTCCAACCGCCGCGCTCCTCACCGCAGGTATTGTTTCATCGGGCTGCACCAGTGCCGGCAGAGCAAACACCAGACCGAGCACGAACACCACCACCGCCAAGGCTTTCGGCGCGGTTGTGGTCTTCGAGATCACTGCACACAGATAGCCTCCAGCGATTGCAGCAATGAGGCCGAGCACGGTGCTCACGGCGATCCAGGCGGTCGTAACGTCGTAGGATCCGGGCTCGAACGCGGCATCAACACCCATGATCAGGTAGGCGGCGCTAAACGAAGGGAACACCAGGGCGACTATCACCAGATAGCCGATAATGACGCTACGAATCGTTGGCCACATCACAGTTTCTCATAGTTTTCTGGCTCGCAGCGAGGGATTACAGTCCGGTGCCTCTTTATGCGAGCATCCTCGTACTTACTGTTCCCAGATCTTCCAAAAGGCAGAACGCCCCTACGCCGGAAACTTCGTGCCGTTTGACCTTCGATCATGGAGCTGGCCCCCACACTACGGCCTGTGATCCAAAGAGCAAGCCCCAGAAGGCACCTTGAAGGCCCCCAAGAAATGCGAATAGCAGGACGGAGACCCCACACCCGGGTGCATCGCAAAGACTGTTGAGCGCTGAACCAGCCAGTGCGCCCAGGCCAGCCCCGATCGATCCGCCGACAACGGCGCCGTGTCTTGCACGACTGCCGATTCTTACCTCTATAGCCTCCATTTCGCTGACCGCAATCTCGCGGGCCTCTTCCATAGACCGGCATCTTGGCGCGGGATAGCGGCAAAGGCTCAATGTGGCGCTCTCAAACCCAAATGACTCGAGCAGCCGACCTCGTATAGTTTCACCGGTGTTCAGGTGCAGCCGGACAAGGCGCCCGCTATCGAGCGGCACTTGTAGACCGGGTTTCTGAGCAGGCGAAGCAGCCGGGGGGACACCCAAGAAGAGCGCGGCAACGCAACAATGTATTAAGTGGCGCGCCCTCCCGCTACTTACGCAAACAAACCGCCGCCGATTAAGCCGAAGGTACTCGGCTTCGGCACTGGATGAGAGAGTCAGCAACCGGGCACAGCTACCGCTGGTGACGCCACAAGAGCTCCGCGTCAACTGCCTTCCGGAGGGGCTGCCGATGTAAGCTCAAGGTGATCTAGACTACTGGAGCTGCTCCTCGATACACTCCACGACTTTCTCGGGATCGACCGGCTTGGCAAGGAAGGGATGACCTCCGATCTCCTTGCCTTGAGCACCAACCTCCTGCTTTGATACGAGGGCAGTAAGGAAGATGATTGGGATGTTCTGCAACTTACTGTCGCCCCGGAACTCGCTCGCCAGTGTTGCTCCGTCGGTGTCTGGCATGACTAGGTCGAGCATGATCAGGTCTGGATTAAATTCGCGTGCGGCTTGAAGGGCGTGGCTGCCCTCGTTCTCCGTCCTCACCTCGTATGAACCCGTTCCCTCGAGATAGAGCTTCAATGTACGGGTGATAATGGCCTCGTCATCCACCACAAGAATGCGCCTTTTCTCCACTGTCACTCTCCCGCGTCTGATCTGAAAATGATTGTCACTGTGACACCGCCTTCATCTCGATTCTTGAACTCAATACTAGCCCCGTGCATCTCCACTATCTGCCACGATACGGACAGTCCAAGGCCGGTGCCTTTGCCCGTCGGTTTGGTCGTGAAGAACGGGTCGAAGATCTTGGCCAGCTTGTCCTCCGGAATGCCGGTTCCCGTGTCGTCCACCTCTAGGATGACATCACTTTCGCTGGTTAGCAAATTCTCTCGCTCCACAGAATTGGGGTTACTTGCCAACTGCCTCACGGGACGCGAGTAACTTCGCACCGTTAACTCTCCTCCCTCCGGCATGGCGTGTACGGCATTGGTGAAGAGGTTAATGAGCACCTGCTGGATCTTGAATGCGTTGAGGTTCACCTTTGGGAGGTCAGGCGCCAACTCCTTTGCTAAAGTCACATGGCTCTTATCCATCTCGTGCTTCACGAGCGACAACGACTGCTCGACAATCGTGTTCAAGTCCTCAGGCACCAGCTCGAAGTCATGCGGACGGGCGAAGTCGAGGAGCCCGCAGATTACAGCATCGGCACGGGCTACCGCGTCGGTCATGTCGTCGAGGAGCACCCGGATGTCGCCACTTCCGTCCTGAAGGTGCTGCGTCAGAATCTTTACTCCCGTGAGTATCACCATCAACGGATTCTTGACTTCATGAGCCACACCCGCGGCCAACCTTCCCACCGATTCGAGCTTCTCGGCCTCAATCAGGCGCATCTGCGTCGCCTGTAGATCACCGTGTGACTTTCTCAGTTCCCGCGTGGCCCGTTCGAGCTGCTTCTGCCGCTCTTTGCGTTCGGTAATGTCTTCGCAAGTCGTCACAATCCCGATCGGGTCGCCGGATGCGCTCAATACCACGTCGGACGTGAGCTGAACCGGGAAAGTGCTCCCGTCCTTGCGCACATTGATGCTCTCGCGTTTCCAGCTCGAGAGAGCCTTGAGCTCTTCTTTCTCGAGCGGCTTCAATTTGCCGGACGGGGCAAATATGCCGACGTTTTTTCCGACCAACTCGCCCACTGTGTATCCGTGATTCCGTGCTTCGGCCGGGTTGGAGAAGATAATCTTCCTATTGGTATCGGTGATTGTAACCCCGAGCTGCATCGTCTCGAGCGCCTTCACGAGTCGCAGACGGATCTCCTCTATCTGCTTCCGCCCTGTGGCCACGCTCAGCCTGTCTGTAAGCCAGCCGATTCCTAAAGCGATCCCGATATATATGACCACGACCGCGAAGAAAAGAGGGCCCTCCTGAATCTGCCTGCCGAGAATCCCGGCGACCGACTGCGTCAGAGCGAGGACCGCCATCCCGACGCCACAGGCCAGGGTCACACCCCACCAGCCGCGGTAATAGGCCAGCAGGAAGGCGGGCACCAGGGCAAGTAGCCAGAGCATGACGCCCAACTCGCCGAGGGATCCCGGAAAGGCAAGAGCGGCAACGACGGGTACTGCCAGCGACGCCACCGAGAGGGCGAGCGCGCGAGGTGGAACCGACTTGGCGGGGTAGCTCGATCTCGTCGTCATATTGAACTTGCAACTGACCAATCTTGTTTCACAGGCGGCGTAGGCGCAAATGAACCCCCGTTTGGCTCTCTCATTGCCGGGTCCAGTGGGTGTGGAGGAAAGCTGAGAAGGTTATGAATACTCCAAACTTGCTTGACTGCATATTGCCACTCTGAATGGTTCTTCTGTCGTTGGGCGGCTAACGCCGCATTTCGTATGAGCTCGACAACGGCCGCCACACCTCTCTAGGACCATAATATATTGCTAGACAGAGAGTGAGTTACCGCAAACTCATGGCTTGCATCGGATGTGACAATTTCTCGCTGAGGTCTCAACAGTACGCACACTAGCGCCACGTCAATTGCAGCCTGATCTTGTTCCCTAATATGTCCAACCAGCTCAGGCAGCTGAAATCTGTCCTTGCCAGCCAGCTAACAGGTCGTGCGCGAGATCGGTGGAAGTGTTCCGAAGTTGAATTTGGCCCCCCTGTTATCGGCTAGAGCTGTTATTGCCTGAAGGAGATCAAGATGGTGGATAAGGTTATACGAACCGAACGATTGGAACTGGTTGACCGCCGCGGTCGCATCCGTGCCGTGCTTGCGTGTGACACAGACTCCGAGGCTCCCTCCTGTGCCTTTCTCGACGCCGACGGCCAAACGCGACTGATTGTCGGGATCTCGTGGAACGGGATGCCCCAGATCCAGCTTTCTGCGCAGGACGGTACAGCCCGCGTTGCACTCGCCGTGCGACCGGAGGGTATGGGTATGGTGGTTCTTATGGACGACCAACAGCGCTCCAAGACGATCACCACAAACGACGCGTAGGACCTCGGATGGGTGCGCCCCCGTCGCCGTGATGACGCAAGCCTCTTTCAGAGATCGGTCCCCAAACCTCCGTCCTCCTCTGTGGCGGGGTACAAGGATTCGTAGGTGTAGATTCCGGTCCCATGTCCGTCGCTCCACTCAACCTGAAAACCATAAGCTCCTACCAGTTGAATCGAGACGGGCCGCACGTCTTGGGGAACCGATGACGGGCTCAACAGGACCGTCCCCGACATCTCATCCCGGCACTGGGCACATTGACACGCAAGCCGGAGGTCCCGGGCCGGGAACACGGTCTCGTGCTCGGCCGACCACTTCAGGACTATCTGGTGATCGTCACGGTGAATCTCGATCGGGACCGGAATCTGGGACAAGGCTACATCCTGGCCCGCTCCAACCCCATGCTCGTCAACCGTCTCCCAGGGGTGTGGATCAAACCTGTTTCAAATGCGCTCGCCGCTTCCGCCGTCCGTCCCGCGTCGAGCAGGATCTCTCCTAACAGTTCATACGGTGGCTTCACTGACGGCGGTGGGCCGAATTGTACAGGTTGTCGATCCATTAACTCGACCGCGGCCGTGGCGTGTGCGATGGCAGCTTCGGTGTCGCCCGCAGCGTGCTCGATGATTGCCTGCAATTCGTGGATCATGACTTCCCTGATGGCTCGGCTTTCCGAGTCCTGATCAACTGCATCGCGAAGAGCCTGCAATTCGGTTCGTGCTACTTCGACTTCGTTACGTTTGGCGGCTGCGAACCCATAGGTAAACGCGGAGGATACGCGTGCGGCCGAGTCCATCGCATCGGTGTTCTCCGATCGCATGGCTAAAACGTCTGTCCAAGCTTCTGAGTCGAAGACGTAAATGCTCGTTTGGTAGGCTAACGAGCGGCGCAGTCGTTCGATACCGCGTACGTTCACGAATACCGCACATTCAGCTAGAAGCTGGCGAGCATCTTCCAGGCGACCCTGCTGCTGATAGCCGTACTGTAACCAGATCCCGTAATGTCCACAGGGGAATCGCGCCTGTCCCGTTTCGGGTAGCGGCTCTTCTCGTGACGTGGCATTGATATTGGCGCTGACCACGTCGTCCCACATACCCATCGCTACGAAGATATGAGACGTCATGTGCTGCGCGTGTGCGGCGTCGGGTGCGATTTGCGAATAAGCACGAGCGGCGTTCAGTCCCAAAGGCGCGTGCTCCGGGTCATCGAAGCTGTGGATTATGTAGTGCACTGCACCCGGGTGGGTCGGATTGCGATCGAAGACGTCGAGTGCGAGGGCTCCCGCCTTCATGTAAGTCGAGATGACTCTGTCACCATTGCTGAGTCCGAGCAACGACAGTGCATAAAACGACTGCACGTCCGCATCGTCGGGATAGCGCGCGGCGAGGTTGGCCAACACCCTCGAGTAAGCCGTATCCCGCTCAGATTTGGTACCCTCTCCGTAAAGCTCTTCAACTGCTTCCAGGAAGCCACCTTCCAGATCGGTCATCGAGATAGAGGCGCGACCTTCACGCGTGGGCGCGAGTCGCGCGAGGATGGCCCGGGCGGTATCCAGCTCCTGTTGCTTCCACAGCGGATGGTTATGTGTCATTGCTTCCCCCCAGTAGGCCATCGCGAACTCGGGATCATCCGCCTGCGCCGCCCTGAAGTGTCCGGCGGCAGATGAATACTCGAAGCTGTACAGGAACAGCAGCCCGGTGAGGAAAGGCTCCTGGGCGGAGGCATTGGTCGCGGAAG
>JACZUR010000046.1 GCA_022573095.1 Gemmatimonadota bacterium
ATCACCGCCGAAGACGTGGGAACTAGTACGGCCGATATGGAATTCGTACGAATGGAGACCAAACACGTAGTGGGTTTGGCTAGGGGATCGGGCGATCCCTCTCCTGTGACGGCGTTCGGAACGTTCCGCGGCATACAGGCATGCGCCAAGTACCGCTACGGAGACGAATCTCTCAAGGGTAAGACGGTTGCAGTGCAGGGGTGTGGCCACGTCGGCTACCATCTGTGCAAACACCTCCACGAAGACGGAGCAAAGCTAGTCGTAACAGACATAGATCCCGAAAAGGTTAAGGTGGTCGTTGAGGAATTTGGCGCTCAGGTGGTAGGTACAGCAGAGATAATGAGCGTTGCAGCGGATATCTTTGCTCCTTGCGCTCTCGGGTCCGTGATAAATGACGAGTCAATCGACCAACTAAAGGTTGATATTGTCGCTGGAGCCGCCAACAATCAACTTGCTCAGGAGCGGCACGGTGATGCTCTCGAGGAGAGGGGGATCGTCTATGCTCCGGATTACGTCATTAATAGCGGTGGTCTCATTAACGTGAGCGCTGAGCTCGAAGGATGGGAGCCGCAGAAAGCAAGAGACAAAGCCTCTGATATCTTCGATACCGTGTTCCGTGTCCTGGAGATGGCCAAAGAAGACGGTATCCCCTCCTACAAGGCGGCTGATCACCTGGCGGAACAGCGCATCGCAGAGGGCAAACGGAATAGCTGATGGCCGAACGCGTTCCCATAGGGTCCGATCACGCCGGTTTCGAGCTCAAGCAACGCATCAAGCGACGCCTGGAAACGCTAGGTTACGAAGTGGAAGATGTGGGGACCTATTCGGACGAATCAGTCGACTATCCGGATTTTGCGAAGGCGGTCGCCAGCCGCGTGAGCGAAGGCAAGGTCAGGCGCGGTGTGTTGATGTGTGGCACGGGTCTCGGTATGTCGTATGTGGCTAACCGGTTTCCCAAGGTGCGAGCTGCAGTGGCGTGGAACCCCGAGATAGCAGAGCTGTCCCGGCGCCACAACGATTGCAACGTCCTCGTGCTTCCCGCACGGTTCATTGACGAAGAGGAGGCGGAGAAAATACTTGACCGGTGGATTGATGCCTCGTTCGAAGGAGGGCGCCATCAGAAGCGGGTCGAGAAAATTGAAATGGATGTGTGACTAGATGAGCCATCTGGAGAAAGTCGATCCCCGCATTCACGCGCTGGTGCAGCAGGAAGCCGAGCGTCAAGAAGGCGGACTCGAGTTGATCGCGAGCGAGAATTTTGTGTCACTCGCGGTACTCGAGGCGATGGGGTCGGGGCTTACCAATAAGTACGCAGAGGGTTACCCGGGCCGGCGTTACTACGGTGGCTGTGAGGTTGTGGACAAGGTCGAATCCTTGGCGATCGAACGGGCCTGCGAATTGTTCGGGGCTGAACATGCCAACGTCCAGCCGCACAGCGGTGCGCAGGCGAACATGGCTGCATTCCTGGCGGTCGCTGATCCGGGCGACACGATAATGGGCATGTCGCTCACGCATGGTGGCCATCTCACACACGGGGCTTCTGTAAACGCCAGTGGCCGGCTGTTCAGGCCGGTACAGTACGGTGTGGACGAGAGTACCGGACTGATTGACATAGACCAGGTTAGGGAGTTGGCCTTGAAGGAGCGTCCCGCGCTCATTATCGTGGGTGGAAGCGCCTATCCTCGCGTGATCGATTTTGAGGCGTTCCGGGCGATAGCCGACGATGCCGGTTCCGTGCTCATTGTTGACATGGCTCACTTTGCTGGCCTCGTCGCAGGTGGATGTTATCCGAGTCCTGTTCCGCACGCTCAGATTGTCACCAGCACTACTCACAAGACGTTGCGCGGGCCGAGAGGCGGTTTGATTCTCTGCACCGGCGATTATAGTAAGACCGTTGACAAGCAAGTCTTCCCGGGTACGCAGGGTGGCCCGCTGGAACATGTGATTGCCGCCAAGGCCGTCGCTTTCCATGAGGCGATGCAGCCAGACTTCAAGCAATACGCTGCTCGAGTCGTGAAAAATGCGCAGGTTCTGGGTGACTCGCTACAGCAGCGCGGCTTCACTCTCGTTTCGGGTGGTACCGACAGTCACCTGCTCTTGATCGATTTACGGGCTCAGAGTTATACCGGTAAGGAGGCTGAGGAAGCGTTGGGTCGCGCCGAGATCCATATAAACAAGAACACGATCCCTGGTGAGACACGCTCGCCTTTCATAACTTCTGGGATTCGCATCGGCACATCGGGTCTCACAACGCGCGGGATGGGGGAAGCGGAGATGAAAACGATAGGCGAGATGATAAGCGATGTGTTGAGTGACATGAGCAATGCCGTCGTGACCCGCGTCACACAACGAGTGCAGGAACTGACCGAGGCGTTCCCTCTCTACAGGGACTCGGCAGCGCCGATAAGCTCGCAGGCTCTTGCCGACTAGGGTACGGGGCTTCAAGTTCAGGCAGTGAGTAATCAATTGCCGACACAGGATTTGCTGGAAAAGATCGAGCAGCTCGCTGGTGAATACCACCAACGGGCGTACGTTTTCGTTTTGGCTGCGCTTGAATACTGCCAGCGGAAGCGGGCTGTTCGCACCCATATCAGCGGAGAGGAACTGGCTTTTGCGGCGCGAGATCTCGCTAGAGAGCAATTCGGCCTCATGGCGCGTACTGTGCTCGCAAGTTGGGGCATTAAATCCACCGATGACGTTGGCAACGTAGTATTCCGCTTGATTGAAGCGGATTTGTTGATTCGAGGGGAGAACGATCACCTCGAGGATTTCGTTTCGGTGTTCGATCTAGGGGACGCTTTAGAGCAGGATTACCCTTGGTTGGGAGTGGTACGAGAGGTTCATGCTGGGTATCCGGGCTCTGGTGGGGGCAGTCAAACGTAGCGATTACAAGGGGACTCAGAGGGAGGGGAAACGGCTAATGGAAGGTAGAGAGTTTCCAGAGTGCAAGAAGTGCAACACGGCGATTCTCATTCCGCTGTCTGACTACGGTCGCGACGGTGCGCCGATTACTTACAAGGCCTGGGTGTGCACGAACCCGGAGTGCGGATTCAATATCCGTATCGACAATGGTGAGATCTCGCTGGGCAGGGCGATCGGGCAGAGCTTCAAGTAATAGCCCGGCATAGGTGTCGGGATGGTTCGAATCAGACGGGCTGCAGTCGCATGAACTTTCTACCCCAGCGATCCGGACGAACTCACATCCCTAGTCACGGAGTTTACGTCGGAACGCGTTCCTACTCCGGTGTTCGGGGTGGTAGTACCACATGCCGGTCTGGCCTATTCGGGGGCCTGTGCCGGTAAGGTCTATGCCTACCTTCAGATTCCCCGTCTCGTAATAATCCTTGCACCCAATCATACAGGAAGGTCACGAGACCCGACCCGAGCGGGATATTGGAGCAACGGAGCCTTCCAAACACCGTTGGGCAACTGTGGGATCGATGGGGACTTTCTAACCGCGCTGCGGCAGCGATGCGATCTGGTATCGGAGGATGAGCTGCAGCATGTAGGCGAACACGCGATCGAAGTGCAGTTGCCGTTCATACAGGTACTTTCCCCTGACACATTGATCGCCCCCATCGTAATGCCGTGGACCGATTGGCCTCGTTGCCGCTTGCTGGCAGAAGCTTTGGCGGTGGTGATAAAGGAGTGGGGAGGCGACGTTTTGCTGCTTGCTTCGTCGGACATGAATCATTTCGAGTCGGCGGATACTGCGTTGTACAAGGACACTACGGTGCTAGAGGCGATTGCGAAGTTGGATGGAGAAGAACTGCTCGGAGTCTGCGATCGAATGCAGGTTACCATGTGCGGTCGCGCGCCCGCGGCGGTTGTCACCACCGCCTCCAAGATACTGGGCGCGGAGATCGCAACCGTACTCGACTACCGTCATAGCGGGATGGTCACAGGTGACAACTCGAACGTTGTTTCCTACGCCGGTATTGTGATGACGTGACCGAGATACCCGTAGTTGACGCAACAGAAGCGGCCGCATGGGACGAAACAGCGCGAACTGCGCACGCCATACCGAGCCGCGTGCTGATGGAGTCTGCGGGGAGGGCGTGTGTGGCGGTAATCGCCCGGGAGTTCGGCCGGGCTCTCGGTTCGGGTGTGGTCGTGGTCTGTGGAACGGGCAACAACGGCGGCGACGGTTGGGTGGTTGCCCGCGCGCTCAACGCAAGCGGTGTTAGGACCTGGGCTGTGACCACCGGGGATTCGCGCGCGCCGGATTGCAAGGCGAACCGAGAGTTAGCCGAGTCAGAAGGGGTTCGCGTTTTGAACGCCGCCGACCAGTGGCCTGCATCTGGGTTGATAGTTGATGCACTTCTCGGAACGGGCGCGAGCGGAGAGCTGCGCGACTCGGTCGCTGAGGCGGCTAAACGAATCGACGCTCACGGCGCACCGGTCGTAGCGGTTGACGGCCCAACCGGGGTGGATTTGACGACGGGCTCGATCACCGGCCCCATCACCGCCGATCTCACGGTCACCTTCGGCGGATTGCGGCGCGGCCACCTGCTCGCTCGGGAGCGATGTGGCAAAGTCGTGGTTACGGACATAGGGTTTCCTCCTCCTGACGACTCGTGGCCGCGTTTCGTTCACGACCGCTGGGCGAGCAATTTGCTCCCGCGGTTTGATGTTGAAATGCATAAGGGAGAGCGGGGCAAGGTGGTGGTAATCGGCGGCATGGATGGAATGTCCGGAGCGGCGTTACATGCCGCGCGCGCCGCGTTCAGCGCCGGGGCTGGGCTCGTGAAGCTCGTCGCCTCACACGACACGGTGCGCGCTGCGCAATCTGTACTTCCCGATGTTATGACCGTTCCTTCCAGTCTTGGGCCGGATGCCGAAGCCGCGGTGCTGGAATGCCTCGAGTGGGCCGATGCGGTGGTGCTCGGGCCGGGTCTGGGGCGCTCGGATGATAGGAACGGGTTCGTGAAGTCCTTGCTGATTAAATGCGCTGTTCCGGTAATCGCCGACGCCGATGCACTGCGAGTTGAAAGAAGTGTTCTGGAGTCAGTCGATCATCTGGTGGTGACGCCGCACGTCGGCGAATTTTCCGCGCTCTTTCCCGAACTCTCCGATGCTCCTGAAATTGATCCGTTCGCTGCTGCAGCGGAAGCATCGCGGCTAATGAAAACCTCCGTGCTGTTAAAGGGAGTTCCCACGGTGATCGCCGCGGGAGGCGCGGCACGATACGTGGTGGGGAGTGGCAACCCGGCACTTGCAACCGGCGGAAGCGGGGATGTGCTGGCCGGTTTCATCGGCGCGATCCTTGCGCGTGGAGTAGATCCCACCCTTGCGGCGGCCCTCGGCGCGCACATCATGGGGCGGGCGGCGGAGGTAGCGTCGCTACAAAAGTCGGTGAGAGCAGCGCGGCCGGCCGATGTGATGGATTCGGTCCGGGAAGTTCTGCGTGAGTGGGAGGATCAACAGGATCTGTTACCTCCCTATCTGCTGGAACTGGAGAAACCAGCTACGCAATGGTAATACGCGGGGCGTTGCTGCTGAGCGCGGTTCTTGGTTCCGCAACTGCACATGCCCAATCGTCTCGCCTGTGGCGACCGGATGAACGCGTGGTTCTTTCGGATCTGAGCTTCGTGCGCGCCGTCGCCGCAGACCAGACCTATCTCTTCATCGCCTCGAATGAAGCAATGGGGATCTACAACCACCGAGTGAGATCGTGGGAGACTCCGGTGAGCGCAGCCGACGGTTACCCGCGCAGCCCGGTCACGGTGGCCCTCGCCGATCCCGTGGACGGGTCGGTGTGGCTCGGCACGCAGGACGGGCTGTACAACTACAGTCCGCTGTTCAGGGAAGTCCGCCGCATCAGCGTAGGTGGGGGTGTGATTGGTCTCATGCTCGACCGATCGGCGGCCGTTGGCGGTGTGTACGTCCGCACACGCGTTGGGTGGGAGTATGTGCCCCCAGGCGGTGTCATCGGCATACCTCCGATGAATCTGCCGCGTCCGCGGGACAGGGTCTTCCCGCTCACGGTGGAGGAGATACTGCGGCGGCATCCCCTGCTCGACGGCATGCGCTCGCTCGTGCTTTCGGATAATCGATTGCGTTCCTTCGACTACACCAGCGTCGCGGAGATACCGTTTGGGAATGAATTCGTTGTCGGCACGAACGGGATGGGCGCAATCCTCGTCGATCCGCTCAGCGCTAACTTCACGCCGCTCCATTTCGGTCCACTGGGTACGGCCACTGGCGCAGTTGCCGAAACGGATCGCGGTGTCTGGGTTGGTGTCTCCGGGCGAGCGCGCCGAATCGGGTTCACCTTGGTTAGCGCCGACCTGCAGCAGTTTATTCACGATGAAGGTCCACCTGCCACAGGCTTTGGGTTCAACGTAGTACGCGATATCGTCAGCCGGCCCAGTGGCATGTGGGCGGCCACGGACCAGGGAGTCGTCCGCTTTGGCGAGCAGGGTTCGTGGTTGCTGGTCGACTTCCAACTTCCTGATAGGGATGCCTACGCCCTGGCCCACGGTGACGGAGGCATCTGGGTCGGTACGCGCCGCGGTCTCGCGTTCCTCGACGACAGCGGCAACGTTTCTCACGTTAGCTCCACGCTGGGTCAGCCGATTACCGCGCTCGCTGCCGCTGGTGACTCAGTCTGGCTTGGAACGGACGGCGGTCTGGTGCTCTATGTCCCCAGCTTGCAGGAACTGCTCGTGCCCGCGCTGATGGAAAGTGAGCCGCAACTGTTGGAACCGATCCGGGCGATCGAGTACCACCGCGACACTCTTGTCGTCGCGACCCGACAACGGTTGATCTGGCGGGGAGTGGACTCGGAGTGGTCCGTTGAGCCGCCGTTGGTCACTGTTATCGGTGATATACGCGCGCTGGCGATCGACCGGGGTGGTGCGTGGGTGGGCGGCGATCGAGGATTTGTATTCTTCGGCTTTTCATCTCGTGAACTCAGGATATACAATCTACCGGACGATCTCCCGGGAGCGGTTAGGGATATCGAGGCGACCGGGGAGTTTCTCTGGGTTGCCACGACAGGCGGGCTGGTCCGCTTTAGCAAGGACGCTTTGCGATGAACGCTGGTTTCTCTAGTCTGGGACCTGGAGCCGAGTTCGACAGAATAAGGCTGGTCTGGAACAGGCTAGCGCAGGCAGCTGAGGGAGGAGGAGACGACTGTGCGATAGTACAGTTCGGGTCGGAAAAGATCGCGATATCGGTGGACTCGATGGTGGAGGACACTCACTTCAGGGTTGGGTGGCTCGAACCCGGTGAGATCGGATGGCGTGCCGCCGCCGCTGCGCTTTCCGACCTAGCGGCGGTCGCAGCATCACCGCGAGGCGTCCTCGTTGCCCTGGGTCTCAACCCGGAATACCCGGAAGATTTCAGCGCAGAGATAATGAGCGGTGCCGCCGCAGCGGCTAAGGCGGTCCATGCGAAGATCTGGGGTGGCGATCTGTTTCGCTGCGACAAGATGATGTTGAATGTTACGGTCGTCGGCGGCATTGACGGGAAGGTGCTGAGGCGAGACGGGGCTTCGCCGGGAGACCAGCTCTACGTCACCGGACGGCTGGGTGGGCCGGCGCAGGCGCTGAACTCGTTTCTGGCGAAGGGGAGTCCCGAAGCTTCCGCTCGTGAGCGGTTCGCGCGCCCGGTGCCGCGAGTCGCCGAGGCGAAGTGGCTGAGGGACAGAGGAGCCACGGCGATGATCGATATAAGCGATGGGCTCGTAGCGGACGCTGAACACCTGGCGGCGGCGTCAGGTGTGAAACTGGTGGTGAACTATGAAAAAGTTCCTGTGCATCCGGCCGTCGAGAATCCCGACGCCGCTCTGGTGGGTGGGGAAGAATACGAGTTGTTGTTTGCTGTAGCGGGCGAGTCGGCCACTCTCAGCGCCGATTTCCGAGATGCATTCGATCTAGATCTCTCATGTATCGGCCGAGTCGAGCAGGGAAACGGCGTGCAGGTGTTCAAGGGTGGAGGGGCGGTGCAGATCCAGGGCGGCTATTTACATTTCTAGCGCGATGCTCAGAACTCTCTGGTTCCTCACCAATCTAGTAATCTTCACGAGCTACTACGCCAGTGTCGCCGTCATCGCCGGATTGATCGGCATACGCGCGTGGAAGAGCGGTGTCTACGATTGGTGCATTCGCGAGTGGTCTTTCAAACTCCTGAAAGCGGCACGCGTGCCTTACAAGTCCTCGGGCATGGACAAGATTCCCAAGGGACAGCCGGTGGTCTTCGTCTCCAATCACCAGTCCTGGTTTGATATCTTCCTGCTGGCCACGCAGTTACCGCAGCCCTCGAAATTCGTTGTCAAGAAGGAACTTCTCAAGATTCCGCTGCTCGGCCGCGCAATCAAATCGGCCGGCCACATTATCATCGACAGGCAAGACCGAACCAAGGCGATGGATGCTTACGAGAACGCCGCTGCCGCAATCAGGGAGGGAGTGAACGCAGTCATTTTTGCGGAGGGCACACGAAGCAGAACCGGTGAATTGCTCCCGTTCAAGAAGGGACCATTCGTCCTGGCCGTGGCCGCCCAGGTTCCGATTGTACCGATCTACTGCGCGGGTACTTTCTCGCTACTGCAAAAGGGTAGCGTCCGCATTAGGCCCCAGCCCATCGCGTTGCTCGTGGGTGACCCGATTCCGACCGCAGGACTTGCATACGAAGACCGGCAGGATCTCCTGCAAAAAACACGTGCGGCGATAGAGGCGTTGCGCGTTGACTCCGCCTTGGCCCTCGGCTAGGTTGAGCGCGCCATGGGTACGATAATCGACGTTCATGCCCGCGAAGTTCTCGACTCGCGAGGAAATCCGACCGTAGAGGCCGAGGTTACGCTTGCGAGCGGCGCATTCGGTCGTGCCACCGTGCCGAGTGGCGCATCGACGGGTGAGCATGAGGCGGTAGAGTTGCGGGACGGCGACGAGAACCGGTATCACGGGCGCGGGGTGCTGGAGGCGGTAAAGAACGTAAACGACGTTATAGGACCCCGCCTCGAGGGTATGGCTGCCTCTGACCAGCTCGCTGTGGATACAGAGCTGCTCGATATCGATGGTACACCGAACAAGAGTAAGCTCGGCACCAATGCGATGCTGGCGGTGTCGCTGGCTACGGCGCGAGCGGCGGCGGCCGATTTAGGATTGCCGCTCTACAGGTATCTCTGCGGTCCCATGGCGCACATTATGCCCGTCCCGATGATGAACATTCTCAACGGCGGTGCGCACGCTCCCAACAACGTCGACGTGCAGGAGTTCATGATAGTGCCGATAGGCACCGACGATTTCTCCGACGCGTTGCGGATGGGGGTCGAGGTGTTCCACTCGCTGAAGAAAGTGTTGAGCGATCAGGGACTCTCGACTGCAGTGGGTGACGAAGGCGGTTTTGCTCCGATGTTGCAGTCTAACGAGGCTGCACTCGAGGCGGTCATGTCCGCTATTAAGGCTGCGGGGTACGAAGCCGGCAGTGATATTTCGTTGGCGCTGGACGTTGCCGCGAGTGAGATGTACCAGGACGACGAGTACGTGTTCAAGAAAAGCGACGGGGCGAAACGCGGAGCGGGCGAGATGATCAAGTTGTACGAGGGGTGGCTGGACAAATACCCGATCGTCTCCATAGAGGACGGCCTCGCCGAGGATGATTGGAGCGGCTGGACCGACCTAACGAAGGCGCTGGGAGACAGCATCCAGCTGGTGGGTGACGATCTCTTTGTGACCAACGTCGAGAGACTTGCCCAAGGGGTAGAAGAGGAGTGCGCCAACGCGATTCTGATCAAGGTGAATCAGATCGGGACGTTGAGCGAAACACTCAACTGTATCGAGATGGCCAAGGCGGCTGCGTTCGGCACGGTCATTTCACATCGGTCGGGGGAAACAGAGGATACGTTCATTGCGGACCTCGCCGTGGCGACGGGAGCCGGCCAGATCAAGACCGGCAGCGCGTCACGCACGGATAGAGTTGCGAAGTACAACCAGCTTCTCAGGATCGAAGAGGAGTTGGGGGCGGCAGCGCACTATCCCGGGGGAGATATATATCTCGCGTGAGAGGAACCCACGTGGCGGGTGTTGTGGTTGTGGTTGTGGGGTTGGCGTTCGGTGTCCTGGGTGGTGAATACAGCATGATCGACCGCTGGAAACTGAACCAACAGGTTGACGCCGAGCGGGAACAGGTACGGCGACTGCAGAGGGAGATCGACAGCCTGACGGCCGTTGCCGACGCTCTGGAAAGCGACTCAGCTACCATCGAAAGAGCGGCCCGCGAAAACCTTGGCATGCTGCGCGAGGGGGAGATGTTGTATCGGGTCGAGGGGCCGGTTGACTCGGATTCGGTGGGGATTGTACAGTAGAAGGGAGAAGGGAGAAGTGAGAAGGGAGTAGGGAGCGGGGAGACGTGCGGTGTCGGGGGGAGAGGAATGGGTCCAACCCTCAAACCCTCTAGCCCTCAATCCCTCTTTTTCGTGGCCGAGTAGCTCAGCTGGTTCACGGCCGCGGCCTGTCGCCCGCGTCCGTGTCTTCAGTTCGCTTCGCTCACTTCCGAATTGAGCAGCGGAATCATAATCCGCGTGTCGGGGGTTCACGGTCGGAGCGCTGCCGCGCTCGCCCGTGCGCTCACCTCGGGTCGCGCGCTTGCGCGGGCTCGCTCGGTTCCGCGTCGAGTCCCCGAGGCTGATAGATTGTTGGGGAGCAGGGAGCAGGGAGCGATAGGTCGTGCAGCGTGCAGCGGTCGAGGGGAGTGGAGGGGTCCAACCCTCAAACCCTCTAGCCGTCAATCCCTCTTTTTGGCCGAGTAGCTCAGCTGGTTAGAGCAGCGGAATCATAATCCGCGTGTCGGGGGTTCGAGTCCCTCCTCGGCTACTCCATCCTTTCGTGTTCCCGCGTGTCGGGGCCGCTCCGACCCCCATGAAGCCCGGATCGCTCCGGGCTCCATAACACGGCTTACCTCCAATCGATCTCCCGATACTCGATCGAGTTCTTCCCACCTTCCCGTGTCGGTATCAATTCGGTATCGCTTACCACAACGGGACACCCGTCGGAACCGGTGGCGCCGAGCGTGATGAGCGCAATACTGGTATGCCCATTACCGGTAGCCATCCGCTTCACCGCAATGGCTCCACCGTCGGGAGAGAAAGCAACCCCAACCTCTGAATCGGTGGTGTCGGTGAGTCTGCAGGCAACGACTGCGCTGAGATTGCTGAAGTCGAACAGATGCAGATCGAAGCCGCCTCCCCCAATCGGAGTTCCCCAGACCGCCACGCGATCCGCCGTAGGCGACCAGTCGGGATTGTCCCCGGTAACGTTCCTGAGTGGTGTGGACGAATTGATATCTGTGCGATCTATCTGGTCGATGATTCCGTTCCCATCGGGATCGATATCGTATACGGTGACGATCCCACGCGAGCACGTGCCCTGCTCGCAGGAAAATGTGGTTCCCTCCTTAGCAACGAGACGTCTCGAGTCAGAGGCCCACGTCTGTGTCTGGACTCCGTTAGTACTTATCTGAATCGGGGCGCCGGTCGCAAGCGTCGCCTGATCCGTCACGGGGCGGATGAACAGGTGAGGACCGGTTCCTCCGACGAAGTCAGTATAGGCAATCCAGGAGCCATCAGGCGATACCATGGGGCTCGCCTCTGAAGCAACCGATACGTCGAATAGTTTGACTGCAGCGG